>JAUUZX010000402.1 GCA_030592025.1 bacterium
GAGCCAGAGCTACGACCGGGCGGAGAACATCTACCTGCGTGTGGATGACAGCACCGGGGAACGGGCCTTCAGCGACGTCATCGTCGTCCTGCCGGCCCCGGCGGCGCTCGTCGAACTCTGGGTCGAGGACTTGCCCGGCCATGTGCTCGATCGTCCCCTGCGCCCGAACGAGACCGCCATGGTCCACGTACGGACCACCGACGACGTGGGCAATCCCGTGCAGAACGTCAATCTGACCGTCGACATCATCTTCGGCGACGGCGGCCTGGGAAGCGCCAAGCGCCAGACCTACACCATGGTCGCCGATGTGGATGGCCGCGGCAGCGTCGAATTGACAGTGAACGAATTCGCCACCCGGGACATCCGCCTGCAGGCCGTCAGCGGCGACCTGCTCTCGCCGGTAGTGCTGCTCGAGGTCATCGGACCTCCGGTCACGACCATCACCCTCGACCCGGCCGGGGCCGAATTCCGTGATGGTTATTACGTGACGCAGAATACCGAGTTCGTCCTGTCGGCAACCACCGAGGATCTGGGCGGCATCCAGACCATCTTCGTGGATGTCGACGTGGTGGATCCGCCACGGCCGGTGGGCGTCTACACGGGCCCCTTCTCCCTGGCGGATCTCGGCGCCAGCTACGCCGCGCAGGGAACCCACATCCTGCGCTTCTATGCCGAGGAAACGAGTGGGGTGATCGAACCCGTCCACACCATCACCCTCTACACGGCCAAGGACATGGACACTGACCGCACCATCACCAACCGACCTAATCCGTTCAATCCGCGGGATGGCAATACCGTGATCCTCTTCCGCCCCACCGGCAGCGGTCCGGTCACGCTCACCCTGTACGACCTCTACGGCGACGTGGTCTTCAGCGACCAGCTCCAGGTAAGTGCCGGCGAGCTCGTGCAGTACCCCTGGGACGGACGCAACGGCAAGAACAACGTCGTGGCCAACGGCGGCTATATCTGCCGCATCCACGGTGCAGGGATGGACCTGCGCCGCAAGATTGCGGTGGTGAAATAATGAAGGCGAACACCATGAAACGGTTTGACTGGAAGAAGGTGGCCCGCGGCACCGGCCCGGCTCTGCTCGTGGCGATCGTTCTGTCCGCGACGGCAGCCTATGCCAAGGACGACGGCGGCGCGGCGGGCGGGTATCTCAGGTACGGCTCCAGCGCGCGCAGCCTGTCCCTGGGCAACGCCGTAGTGAGCATCGCGGACGATGCGGCCACAGCCTATTGGAACCCCGCGGGCCTGGCCCAGCTCAGGACCATGGAAGTCACGGGCATGGGCGCAACCATGTACGAGGACACCCGCTACGGATTCTTTTCCCTGGGTATGCCCACCGAGAAGTGGGGAACCTTCGCCCTGACCGGAATCTTCACCACCAGCGGTGAGTTCGAACGGGCCACCTGGGACATGGATCTGGACGAAACCTTCAGCGAACGCGAAAGCGTCGTGTCGGTGGGCTGGGCCGGGTCCTACAAGCGTTTTGCCTTCGGCACCACGCTCAAGTCCGTCAGTCAGGAAATCGGAGGTGCCTCGGGCAGTTCCATGGGCCTGGACGTGGGCGCCTACTACCGGCCCCACCGTCTGCTGAGCATCGGTGGCTCGATCCAGAACCTCGTGACTCCGAAGATCACCCTGGTCGACGAGGAAGAGGAACTGGCGCAGAGCGCTCGCGCGGGCCTGGCCCTGCGCTTCTTCAGCAGCCGCCTGATGCTGACCAGCGACCTCGTCAAGACCAAGTGGATGGACACGAGCTTCCGCACCGGCCTGGAGGCCTGGCCCCTGCGTTCGCTGGCACTGCGCGGCGGTTACGACGCGGAACGCGAGCACCTGAGTGGCGGCGCCGGCTTCCGCCTGAACAACTGGCAGTTTGACTACGCCTTCGTCACCACCGATCTGGGCATGCAGAACGTCGTCAGCGTGACGCTGCGCTTCGGTGTGCCATTCGGCGTGAAAACGAGCAGCGACCGGGCCCTCTTCAGCCCCAGTGGCACCGAACGCGAGGTGCGTTTCGGCATCGAAACGGCCGTGCGCGGCAGCGTCGAGTCCTGGCGTCTGGTCATCGCGGACGACAACGGCAACGTCGTACGCACTCTCTCCGGCAACGGCGCACCCCCGGAGGGCGTTTCCTGGCAGGGCGAAGACGAGGAAGGCCGCCTTGTGAATGACGGAACTTATCACGCCCGGGTCACCATCGTGGACAGCCTGGGCGAACAGTGGGATCACACGACGAGCGTGGAAGTGCTTGGGTTCAAGGACCGGACCCGAGTGCCCATCCGCGTCGAAATCAGCGGCAACGCTCCGGCGGCGTCGGGGGGTAACGAATAATGGCGACAAGAGCAATCATCACCACGGCCGCGGTCGTCCTGGCCCTGGCCATCCTGGCCCCTGCCGGCTCCGTTCGTGCCGACAACAACAGTCGGGAAGTGGCAGTGCCCACCGAAACCGCACTTTGGGATGCGGCCGGCCGGGCCTACGATCAGGGTGTCGACAAGTCAGCCGCCATGCAGCAATACCGGCTCTTCGTACAGACCTACGGCGGCAGTGAACGCGCCGCAGCCGCCCAGTACATGCTGGGAGAGTGCTACTTCGCCGCGGGCGACTTCGAAGGCGCCCTGCGCGAATACGACAAGGTCGGCAGCCGCAAGGGCCGCGACGACCACCTCAAAGGGAGTGTTCTTCTGCGCCAGGGCGAGTGCCACTACAACCTGGGCCGTTTCGAAGAGGCCATCGAGCGTTATGACCGTCTGGTCAAGAAGTACGACGACACCTTCCCGCTGGCCGAGGGTCTGTACGAAATCGGCCTGGCCTACATCGTGGAGGGCAACTGGCTGAAGCTTCGCAGCGCGTACCGTGAGCTGCTCGAACGCCGCCCCGGTTACGGCGAGATGCCCCAGGTCAAGTTCGCTCTGGGCCTGTTCGCCTACCAGGAGCAGGATTACGACGAGGCCATAGCCAATTTCGAACAGGTGCCGAGCGACCGCGGCCTGTACTACCTGGGCCGCTGCCTCGAGGACACGGGCCAGTACATCCTGGCCATCCAGCGCTACCGTCAGGTTCTGCGCAAGTACCCGGACAGCCCCCTGGCCGACGACGTGGCTTTCTCCGTGGCCGAGGCTTTCTACC
>JAUUZX010000191.1 GCA_030592025.1 bacterium
GACTTCGCCTGGATCGGCTGGAATTCGCGGATCATGCCGGGGGTCGAGATCGGCGAGGGCGCCATCGTCTCCATGGGCTCGGTCGTCACGAAGAACGTACCGCGCCTGGCCATCGTCATGGGCAACCCGGCGGAGATCATTGGCTACCGGAGCGAGGATCACTACAACGAGTGCCTCGCGGAAGGCCGTGTCGTCTCCCACCGGCTGCTGGAGTTCTACGAGGAGTTCGACGAGAAGATCCCCCTCATGACCAAGCGGCGTTTCCGGTCGGAGCTCATCGAGTTGGGAATGCTGGAGGACGACTCCATCCCGCCCACGAAGGATGACTGAGGTGGGGATGCAGCTCCGTGCCGTCGTGCGCCGCCGACAGGACTACGTGCCGCCCAGCCGCGATGAGGGGCCCGGCGGCGCCAAGATCGCCACCAGCACTGCCTGGTCGACCCTCGGGATCGGTGCAACCAGCATCCTGCAGATCGTGCGCAGCATGATCTTCGCCCGCCTGCTCATGCCCGAGGATTTTGGTATCCTGAGCCTCGCCAACGTCTTCACACAATTCATCCTGATCTTCGCCAATTTCGGCTTCAACCAGTCCATCATCTACCACAAGAAGCTCGACCGGCAGGACCTCACCACCTGCTGGTGGAGCAACCTGGGCGTGGACTCGACGATGGCCCTCATCTGTGTGGTCTTCGCCCTCGTATCGACCCGCTTCTCGGACGACCCCACGGTGGCCCGGGTGGTCTGCCTGCTGGCCATCCAGTTCGTGATCACGAGCCTGGGCAGCGTCAACAACGCACTCCTGCGCCGGCGTTTCATGTTCAAGCACACGGCGATCGCCTCCTTGGCCGGCGCCGTCACCTCGTTCGCTGTGGCCTGGTATCTGGTGGCCGTACCTGGCTGGGGCGTGTACGGCCTCGTGTCCGGCATGATCGCCGGCAACCTCGTGATCACGGTGCTGAACTTCACGTTCATGCCGTGGTTGCCGTCGTTCAGCTTCAGCCGCGAGGCCCTGGGCCGGCATTTCCGCTACGGCCGCTGGATGCTCGGAGTCAGTCTCGTGACCTACGCCAACGGCAACGCCGACCGGGCCACCGTCGGCACCCTCCTGAGCAAGGTCCAGTTGGGGTTCTACGAGTACGCGTCCAACATCCCTCTCATGCTCATCGACATGTTGGCCAGGGTGCTGAACAGCGTACTCTTTTCCGCCTTCTCGAGCCTGCAGGAGAAACCCGAGGAGTTCATCCGGCTCCTGGTGCGCGTGTACCGCTACAATTCCATGCTGGTCTTCCCGGTGCTGACCGGCATCGCGCTCGTCGCTCCCGATTTCATCAGTGTCGCCTACGGCGAACGGTGGGCACCGATCCTGGTGCCCCTGCGCCTTTTCTGCGTCGTGGGGATACTCCAGATGTACACCCGCCCCCTCTACATCCTCTGCAACAGCCTGGGCAAACCGAACCTGCCCTTCAAATGGTCGCTGATCTATCTGCCCATCAATCTGGCTCTCCTGTTCGTGGGCATGAAGATGGCGGGCACCACCGGTGTTGTCGCCGCACGGATTGCCATGCCGGTGTTCATGATGCTCACTCTCGGCGTGCAGATCATGGGCGTGATTGGTGTCTCCTGGTTGATCATATTCCGCGCTACCCTGCCCGCGCTGACCGGGAGTACCCTCATGGGGGTCGTCCTCGGTGGCTGGTCGGCCCTCGGTGCCCCCATGCCGGATGCTACCCTGCCGCGCCTCCTGCTCCAGATCAGCATTGGCGCCGGAACGTACATCCTGTTCATGGGGCTGTTCTTCCGCAACGAACTGACGGGAGTGATGAGCTTCCTGCGTCAGCGATCCTAGGCCGTGGGCACCCGCCATCAGTGCGGGGTCGGGGATCCTCCATCACGTCAAGAACTGAAGCGTGATTCATCCCCCGGGCGTGAGAGATGCCGTTTCGTCGGGGTCCACCATCGCCGCGGCCGTCAGGACCGCCGTGTTGCGCGCCGTCTTCACCTCGAGGCCGGCCAGGGCCAGTGCCAATCCGGTCCCGAACCACCAGTAGACCTCGTACAGATCCATGCCGAAGATACCCAGCACCATACGTATGAGAACGAACCCGGCACCCGCCTGGGCGACCGCGATTAGGAACTGCAGATCCCGGTCGTGTCGTTTCATCAGTATCCCCAGCCTCGGTGGCGGCGTACCGGACCGGGCTGAGCGAGCAAGTCGCTGCCGCTGGTCGCGGAAGGCCATCATCGACCGACGCATGCTCGCCATGATGAACGCCACCAGCATGAGGAACACCGCCAATCCCTGCACGCCGAGATTCGTTGCCACCTCCAGATACAGGTTGTGGGTATCCTGGATGCGGCCGAAACGCGCCGCACGCGCGGCCGGGAAGGACCCGACCCCCACGCCGAAAGGGTGTTCGCCAAGGATAATGATGGCGTCTTCCACAATCTGCAGGCGTGTTTCCTTGGAGTGCCCCTCTTTCTCCTGACCTCCGATACTCAGAAAGCGTTCGATGTACTCCTGCGGCATGACCGGCAATGCCGCAAAGAAGACGACGGCCGCGATGACCAGGAACCGTCCCTTCTTCGCCGACTGGAACCACCACCACAGAGCGAAGGCCACGAAGCCGACGTACCCGGTCCGCGATCCCGAGTAGATCACACAGATGAGCGAGGTGGCGACCGTTGCCAACAGCAATCCGCGGAACCACCAGCGACGAGACGGCATGAACAGAAAGGCCACGAACGGGACGCTCCCCATGGCCACCCCCGCCAGGCTGTTGGGGTGGGCGTAGATGGGAACCGCTCCATGGAGCCGCATGACCCCCTGGTTCTCCCAGACCAGTCCCCCGCTGATGAGTCCGCGCACGGCCTCCTGGGTCACGTAGAAGGTCGAGAAGAGGAAGGCCGTCAGGAAGAGCAGCATGGTTCGTGGCGATTCGATCATGACGGCCATGAAGAACGTCAGGAATGCAAACTTGATGACCCGGTCCTTGAAGATCATTTCGGCCAGCGCCGGCGAGGCAGCGAACGGCACTTGGATGATGATGGCCAGGAAGAGCAAGCTGATTCCAATGAGAATGGGCTGCACACGACCGAGATCCGGCGGTCGCGACAGGATCTGGAAGCTGATCATGAGGATCACGGCGATACCCAGCAGGAACTCGAACCGCACCGTGGCCAGAATTTCGCGGCGGGCGCCGAGCTGAACATATCTTGCTACCACGAAGGCCAGGAAGCTCACAAATACCAGGGTGTTACGTCCGGGATAGCCCACCCTCGGCAGTACGCGTGCCCCGGTCGGTTCCGTCCTGCCCCACTTTTTCCTCGACATGCAGCCTACCTTGCTGTTTCGATCACGGTATCGGGAACGGATCACTGTCGATGCGACAGCCACAGACTCGAATGAGTCGGGTTGTTTGTCGATGTTTCATTTGGGCCGCGGGACCGGCACAGGGTGCCAGATGCGTTGGCCATGCCAGGAACAGGTCTTGTGGCAGGTATATTCGCTGTATTTCGACCCCTCGGATTATCCGAGGACCATCGAGCAGAGTTCGCGGCGGCCATGGTCGACCGAACGACGCGCGGGCCGTCGAATATGGTGGACCGCACCAGGAACGAACTCGTTGAGGGTGCGGCCGTCCACCACGGACACTTGCCCAGCGGCGGTGTGGCTCGCGACAACAACCGCGCGCTCGTCATCACCGGATCCTGCTGGCTCTCTCCCGACGCCTCCGGACTTGCGACACCCGCGGCAATCCTGGCGTCCTGCGGCGATCGCCCCGGTGGGGCACTCCCGGATCTGGGCGGGAGTTTCGCCTTGGCATGGTGCGACACGCCCCGGCGCACGCTCATCGTCCAAACCGACCGCTTCAACACGACGCCGATCTACTACCGCGAACAGGGCGGCGTGTTCCGCGTGGCCTCGGAAATCAAGTTTCTCGTCGAACCGGGCCGGGATCGCCTGGACCCCGAGGCCGTAGCTGAAATGATGGCCCTCGGCTACCTGAGCCGCCCCTTCAGCCTTGTCGCCGGCATCAGCCGCCTACCTGCCCATCATCGTCTGCTTTGCGGTCCGGAGGGGGTTCGGGTCGAGGCGTTGCCCACACCGGGCTATCCTCGCAACCGGCCGGTGGACGACGATGCCATCGCCGGATTCGATCATGTCGTGCGACGATCCCTGTCGAGATACGCCGCGGCGGCGCCAAGGGTCTCCATCTCCCTCAGCGGGGGTCTCGATTCACGCCTTCTCGCGGGCGCGGCCCTGCGCAGCGGCATGGATCTGCACGCTTTTTCGACGGGCGAAACCGGCTCGCTGGATGTGACCATGGCAGCCCGGGTCGCCGACCTGCTGGACATCCCCATCCGCCTCCATGCTATCGACGGGCGCAGCCTCCCCCGCTGGTTCGCCAAGACGGTCTGGTTTACCGAAGGCCGGGTTCTACCGAATCACCTCCACTACATCACGGCAAACCTCCTGGGCGAGGTCCCGCCCGGTCCCCAGTTGCAGGGTCTGGTGGGCGAGGCCATCTTCGGCGGTGCGTTCGATGATCCTGATCTTGCCGACGCCCCTGCCGACGTTCTCCGCACGGCGTGCCGAAAGTTCGCCCGCGGTCTCATCTATTGGCCTGCCGGAGCCATGGCCGCCGCCCTCGCCCCCGCCTTGCACAGCACTGCCGCCGGTGCCACGGAAGCAGCCCTGGAAGATATGTTTTCGCGCATCGGCGGCGTGGATGCCTACGAGGATTTGCTTGACTTCAAGTGGCGCTTCCGGGTCGAGGGCTTCACCGTACCCTGCCTTGTCGGCCAGGTTCTGCCTTGGACCGATATCGTCTCACCGTTCCTCGACAAGGACGTCTTCGATTTCGGCGCGACCCTTCGTTGCGACGGGCTCCTCGAACGCGCGGCACAAATCCGTTGGGTCC
>JAUUZX010000398.1 GCA_030592025.1 bacterium
GACGCCGACGAGATCGAGTACAACCAGATCCTCGGCCGCACCATGACCACGGGCCGCGGCCAGAAGGTGCAACTGGGCCGTCTCATCACCATCGAGCAGCGGCCGGAAATCAGCTCCATCAACCGCCACGACCAGCGCTACAGCCAGCAGATAACCTGGGAGTACATCGGCACCGACGCCATGCGCCGGCGCTTCATCGCCGACATCATCGCCGGCATCGAGCTGCCCTACGGCTACACGGCCGAGGACATGTCCGGGCAGCAGCTCGAGGAGGAGGAGGAGGAGGAACTCAAGCAGACCCTGTGGCTCACCCTCGCCTTCATCTTCATGGCGTTGGCGGCCATGTTCGAGAGCTTCGCCCTGCCCTTGCTCGTCCTGCTGGCCATCCCCATGGCCCTGGTGGGCGTGGCGACCATTTTCTGGGGCACCGGCAGCGAGTTCGACTCGTCGGCCAAGATCGGGCTCATCCTCATGTTCGGCATCGTGGTGAACAACGCCATCCTGCTGGTGAACCGTTTCCGGCTGCAGGTGCGGGAACTGGTCGAGGAAGAGGGCTTCGGCGAGGATCTCGTGCCGGCCAAGCGGCGCCTCGGCGGCTTCGACCTGTGGCGCCTGGACGGCGAGGTCCGGCAGCGCATCCTGCGCCGGGCCATCGTCGACGGCACGCGCATCCAGATGCGCTCGATCCTTCTGACCAGCGGCACGACCATCGCCGGCCTGCTGCCCCTGCTCTACAAGAAGGACCAGACCGGCGGCAAGGACATCTGGGAGAACCTGGCCCTGAGCTCCATCGGCGGACTCACCAGCAGCACCGTGCTCATCCTCTCGGCCATCCCGGCGCTGTACTGGATCACGACGCGGTGGGGTTGGGGGTTTGCGCGGTTGGGTCACCGGTTGAGGACCCGGGGCCGACCGTCGGCGCCCGCACCAACCGAGGTGCGCACCGGGCCCTGACCAACGGAACACCAAGCACACGAGGGGCCGCCATGAGGCGGCCCCTCGCGCATGGGACGTGGGCGGTGAACACCCTGCGGCTACCGCGCCAACCCGCAGTACAACTGCTCCGTCCCCGAGGCCGAATAGTTCGGACCGGTGAGCGTCCAGGTCGCGATGGCGGTGCCGTCGTAGACCGCATCCAAACGGTACGCGCCCACGGTGACGTCGGCGGTGCCCGTGGGGCAGCCGCCCAGGGGGATGGCCAGGTCGGCGTTCCAGCCCATGTCCAGATTCAGGGTCTCGGACCGGCCGTCGGCGACGATGGAGGCGTCGATGCAGGACGCGCCGCTGCCCACCACGGTGTGGCCGCCATCGGTGTAGGCGACGACCATGGTCGTGGCCATGTCGTAGGCCAGATCAGCCGTGCCCTCATCGCTGACGGAGTGCAGGGTCATGCCGTCGCTCACGCGGTACTCCATGACCGTGGCGCCCAGGGCCGTCGGCAACGGTCCCTCGGCATTCCTGAACTGGATCCAGACATGGATGCGGATCTCGCTCCAGGAGGTGATGGGGTCGCCCTCGCTGAACTCATCCTCGTAGTCGTACACCCAGGCCATCTCGACGGGGTCCCACACGGGCTCACCGTAGTTCTTGCGGGCCTTCATGGTCCCGAAGTCGCCCGCCGCCAGGTCCGGGATGTCCATGGCCATGGTGTTGACCATGTCCAGGGCGCTGGTCGCGTAGGTCTCGGCGTCAGCCGCGCTGATGTCGGTCTGGTTGCTCGAAGGACTCGACGGGTCGTCGGAACAACCGGCCACCCACAGCAGGGCGGCGAAGGTCGCGAGCAGAATGATGGATCGTGCATTGCGCATGGTTTTGGTGCCTCCTGATCCGGCCCGCAGCCGGCGCCGGTCCCGCAGTTTCGCATTCGACCCCGTGGGGCCGACGGACGACGGGGATGAGCAAGAAAGGGGCCGCGGCGTCAGACGGCGAGGGTCCGGCGCAGCACGTCGCGCAGGGTGTTCACGCGGTAGGGCTTCTGGATGAACCCGGCGAGCCCCTTGCCGATGAAGCGCTGGGTGATCTCCTGCTCGTTGTAGCCGCTGGTCATGATGACCGGCAGGTCCGGTCGCATCCTGCGGAGTTCCCGGAAGGCCTCCTCGCCGTCCATGTGGGGCATGGTCAGGTCGAGCAGCACGCACAGGGGGTCGACGTCGGCCACCATGTCCAGCGCGATACGCCCGTCCCGGGCGATGGCGACCTCGAAGCCGAGCCGCTCCAGCATGCGTTTGCCGATGACGCACACCGACTCCTCGTCGTCCACCAGCAGCACGGTGCCGGCGCCCTGCCAGGTCTCCTCGACGTCGAGAGCCTCGATCTGGGGCACAACCTCGCCCTCCCGGGCCGGGAACAGAAGCTTGAACGACGTGCCCCGGCCAACCTCGCTGTACACCTTGATCGCACCCCGGTGCCCCCGCACGATGCCCAGCACCGCCGCCATGCCGAGGCCGCGGCCCGTGAACTTGGTCGTGAAGAAGGGGTCGAAGATCCGGCTCTTGGTGTCCGCATCCATGCCGCTGCCCGTATCCGAGACCTCGATGAAGGAGTAGACACCGGGCTCGAGTTCCTCGGCCATGTCGTACTCGGCGAGGTAGGCCCGGTCGCAGACGACGGCGCCGGTCCGCAGCGAGATGTAGCCGCTCCGCTCGCCAATGGCCTCGGAGGCGTTGATGATGAGGTTCAGGATGACCTGCCGGATCTGGGTCACGTCCGCCTTGATCGGCGGCAGATCGTCGGCGAAATCGAACTTGAGCACGGCCTTCTTGGAGATGGACACCTCCAGCATGTGGGTGAGCTCCTCGACGACCTCCGTGAGGTCCACGAGTTCGAGCACGAAACGCCCCTTGCCCGAATAGGCGAGCATCTGGCGGCACAGTTCGGCCGCCCGGCGTGACGCCCGCTCGATATCCTGCAGGTTCTCCCGGACCGGGGAGAGCGGTGACAGATCCTGCAGCGCGATGTCCGCATTGCCGAGGATGGTCATGAGCAGGTTGTTGAAATCGTGGGCGATGCCGCCGGCCAGGATGCCGAGACTCTCCAGCTTCTGGGTCTGCTGGATCTTCATCTCGAGGCTGCGTTCCCTCTCCTCGGCGAGCACCTTGTCCGTCACGTCGCGGATCACCGTGTTGATGCCGACGATCCGGCCGGCCTTCGC
>JAUUZX010000371.1 GCA_030592025.1 bacterium
AGGGCGAACGTGCTGCCGAGTTGCTGCTGGAATCCCACGCCCAGGGTCGCGTAGAAGAGGTCGCCCTCGAGGACGAAGACCTCATCGCCGTCCAGGTCGTGGAACGGGGTCTTCAGGTCCACCGCCACGCCGCCGCCGGTTAAGTTGTGGAACGTCGTGGCCACCCAGGGCTCGCTGACGTAGAGCGAGGGCAGGAACCCGTGGCCGCCCAGGGTGCGTTCCTTGCCGCGGTCCAGGGGATCGTCCTGGGCCGTGGCGTTGCCGACCACCAGGATGTTGCCTGCCGCAAGGATACCGATAAGGGCCAACAGGCCCAGGATGCGACGTGCTTGCATGACTACTCGCCTCCCGTTGGAACAAGAATATCCTCGACCGCCTGCGCCGATGGCGAAAACCGCAGGATCTACTGAATTCATGGTTCATTTCCGACCACAGACTACTGCAAAGGGGAGGGCTGTGCCTTTTATAATGTGTCCGGCGTTTCGCCAAACCGGCAAGTTGTCCGTAACATGGGATAATCGATGCCGGCGCGGTTGGGGGGAGGTGTTGGGCGAGCGGATCAGGCGCCTGCTTTTCTGATAGGAGCGACAAAGGAGGGCCCCATGACGATCAAGATCACGCTGATGCCCAACGGTCCCATCGGACTGAGCGCCGAAGGAGAGAACTTCCCGGTCCTGCAGGTCGAGGCCGGCGACGACATCGAGGTCGGGAAGAGAGCCTTCCTCTGCCGTTGCGGTGCGTCGAAGAACAAGCCTTACTGCGACGGGGCCCACTCCGGCGCCGGGTACAGCGACGAGAACCGCTGCGAAAACGACGAGATCCAAGACTACGAGGCCCCCGGGATCACGGTCCACTTCAATCGGTCCATCTGTTCGGGAGCGGCCAACTGCGTGCACAACCTGCCGGCGGTCTTCGAGAGCGCGAGCGGGGACTGGATCCACCCGGCCGAAGCTACGGTGGAGGAGGTCATCGCGACCATCAGGACCTGCCCCTCAGGCGCTTTGACCTACACCGTCGACGGCACGACAGAGGTGAGGCGGCAGGACGAGGTCTCGATCAGGATCGTCGAGAACGGGCCCTACGAAATCACGGGCCCCGTCGAGTTCGACGCGCCCCAGTGGAGCAAGAACGCATCCCAGACGAACTTCGCGCTGTGCCGCTGCGGGAAGTCCTCCAACAACCCCTTCTGCGACTACTCCCACGGGGAGCAGGGGTGGAGCGACGCCGAGTAGGCCAAGCAGTTTTCTCTTGATCCAACGTGGCGAATGATCAATATTCTACCCTGAGGTAGAGATAATGAGATTGTTCAAGTCCTCGGAGTACGCCATCCGCTGCCTGGTCTACATGGCCACGGCGGAATTCGATCTGTGCCCGGTGCAGCGCCTGTCCGCGGAGCTGAACATTCCCTTCAAATTTCTCGGTCGTCTCATGGGACGCCTGCGCGAGGCCGGTTTCGTGGAATCGGTTCGCGGCAAGAACGGGGGCTACCGCATCGCCAAACCCCTGACGGAGATCCGCCTCGAGCAGATCGTCGACACGGTGGAGGGTCTGGAAACCTACGACCGCTGCATCCTGGGCTTCGAGCGCTGTGATGAGGATAATCCCTGCCCGATGCACGAGTTCTGGGCCGGCCCCAAGGAGAGTATCCAGCAGATGATGGTGGACGTGACCCTGGCCGAGATGGTGAAATCGAAGGGCAAGAAAATCTCCTGACCGTGTTTTTTTGACCATAAAGCCTACCCCGAGGTAGCAAATGAGACGCCCCACGGGCATTCCACCGCTGGCTAGCCGGCACAACGAGGAGCCACGTTCCATGAACCCATCCCTGTTGGATCGCTTGTTGACCCGGAAGGGGTTGTACGCCGCCTTCTGGGTCGTCGCGATCATCATGGTGACCGTGCTGATCATGTTCACCGCGAACCTCCAGAAGGAGGTCCCGCCGATCCCGGCGCAGGTCGTGTCGGCCTCCGGGGAGACGATCTACACCTACGACGACGTGGTGAACGGCAAGGGCATGTTCCAGCAGTTCGACCTGATGGACTACGGCACCATGCTCGGCATGGGGGCCTACCTGGGGCCCGACTTCTCCACGGAGTTCTTCCACCGGCGGGCCGAGTTCCTGTACGAGCGCTTCGGACGCGAGGAGTTCGGCATCGGGGCCGACCAGCTCAGTGATGAACAGCGGGCCGTGATCAAGGTGCGGGTCAAGCGCGACTTCCACGTGGGCGTCGAGCTCACCGAGGGCACCCTGACCTACTCCGACGCCTCGGCGGCGGCCTACCGGGCCAACTCGGACTACCTGGTGGACTTCCTCGTCAACGGGAACAAGGAGCAGGCCTGGGTCGGCGGCGTGATCAGGACGGACGAAGCCCGTTTGATCGCGTCCTTCATCGACTGGTCGCAGCTGGTGGCGTCGTCCAAGCGTCCGGGGACCGACCGGAGCTGGAGCAACAACTGGCCCCCCGAGCCCCTGGTGGACCAGGACATCACCTGGACGAGCCACTACTTCACTCTATGGGAGCTTCTGTTCCTGTGGGTGGGCACGATCCTGGTGCTGTTCATCGCCTACGAGAAGCTGCTGAACCAGGACGACGGTGTGCTGGAGTCGCCGCTGGTCATCACCAAGCTCTTCCCCTCCCAGGAAAAGCTCCTCAAGTACGTGCCCATCGTCGGCCTGTTCTTCCTGTTGCAGATGATCATCGGGGGCTACCTGGCCCATATCTACACCGATCCGGCCAACAACTTCATCTTTGACCAGTCCATCATTCCGTTCAACGTGATGCGCGCCTTGCACGTCAACCTGGCCATCCTCTGGGTGGCCATCGGCTGGCTGGTGGGCGGCCTGCTCATCGCGCCGCTGGTGGGCGAGGAAGACCTTAAGTTCCCCTGGCTGGTGGACGTCCTGTGGGGCGCGCTGGTGGTCGTCGGTCTCGGTGGCCTGGTGGGCATCTACATGGGCGCGACCGGGCAGATGCGGGACGTGTGGTTCTGGTTCGGCAACGAAGGTCGCGAGCTGCTCAACCTGGGCCGGGTGTGGGACATCGGGCTCGTCGTGGGTCTGGTGATGTGGTTCCTGATGGTCTTCAGCGTCGTCCGCAAGGCCAAGACCAACAACGTGCTCGTCGGCACCATCATCTGGAGCGCCTTCGGCATCGCCACGCTCTACATCGCGGGCATGATGCCGCTGCACAAGATCGAGCCCAACTTCACCGTCGACGACTACTATCGCTGGTGGGTGATCCACCTGTGGGTCGAGCTGACCTTCGAGCTGTTCGCCGCCGGCGTGCTGGCCTTCC
>JAUUZX010000372.1 GCA_030592025.1 bacterium
ACCTTGCGCGAGACCTTGGTCCAGCTGGCGCCGTCGTCGGATGTCACCTGCAGATTTCCGTCGTCGGTTCCTGCCCAGATGACCGCCTTGTCCCGCGGCGATTCGGCGATGGTGAAGATCGAGCAGTGGTTCTCCGCCGTGGTGTTGTCGACGGTCAGTCCGCCCGAATCTGGTTGGCGCTGCAGGTCGGAATCGTCGGTGGTGAGGTCGCCCGAGATCCGCTCCCAGCTATCGCCCCGATCAACCGAGCGGAAGAGGAACTGGCAGCCGACGTAGAGCCGCGCGGTATCGCTCGGGCTCAAAGCGATGGGCGTGTTCCAGTTCCAGCGGAAGTCCGGATCGCCGGGTTGCGGCTTGGGCTGGATGTCCTTGTTGTCGCCCGTGTCCAGGTGTCGTCGAAAGATGTTCCCGCCCTGGTATTCCCAGTAGACGATGGTCGCATCGCACGGGTCAGCGGCGGTGCAGAACCCGTCGCCGCCGCCCAGGTTCTCCCAGTCGCAGTTCTCGATGCCGCCGGGCGAACGACTCGGCGCCATCCAGGAACCGTTGTCCTGCAGGCCGCCGTAGATGTTGTACGGCTCCTGCTGGTCCACCGCGATCCGGTAGAACTGGGACACCGGGAGGTCCTTGCAGTGGCGCCAGGTGCTGCCGCGGTTGTAGGTGACGTAGACGCCGCCGTCGGTGCCGCTGTACATGTGGGAAGGGTCGCTCGGGTCGATCCAGAGGGCGTGGTAGTCCACGTGGACCCAGCCGCCGAGAGATTCGAAGTGCTCGCCGGCGTCCTTGCTGCTCCAGATGATGAAGCCGGGCTTGTAGACCCGGTCGGGGTCCACGGGATCAGGAACGACGAGGCTGAAGTAGAACGGCCGACCCTTGACGCCAGGTTGATCGTTGACCCGCTCCCAGGTCTCGCCCATGTCGTCGGAGCGGTAGAAACCCGAGTCCTCGGACTCGACGAAGGCGAAGACGCGTCCGGGCTGGACCGGCGAGACCGCCACCGCGATCCGGCCGAGCTCACCCTCGGGCAGTCCCTCGGTCAGCTTCTGCCACGTCTGGCCCCCGTCATAACTGCGGTACAGGCCGCTGCCCGGTCCGCCGGAGCGGAAGAAGTCGGGCGAGCGACGGAAGTCCCACATGGCCGCGAACACGATGTTGGGCGCGCCGGGGACCAGGCTGACGTCGCTGCAGCCGGTGTTCTCGTCGACGAAGAGGACCTTTTCCCAGGTCACGCCTCCGTCGACGGTCTTGAACAGGCCGCGCTCCTCGTTGGCGTCCCACAGGTGGCCCAGGGCGGCGGCGTACACGATGTCGGGGTTCACCGGATCGATGGCGATGTGGCCGATGCGCTCGGTGCCTGTGAGACCCATGTGTTGCCAGCTCTCGCCGCCGTTGGTGGTCTTGTAGATGCCGTCGCCCACCGAGACGCTGTTGCGCACCCAGATCTCGCCGGTGCCGGCCCAGACCGTGTCAGGGTGAGCCTGGTCGATGCGGATCGCGCCGATGGCCTGGCAGTGGTCGTCGAAGACCGGCTTGAAGGTGATCGCGCCGTCGTCCGACTTCCAGATGCCGCCGGTGGCTGCTCCGGCGTAGACGATCCGGGGATCGGCGACCACGGCGTCGAGGGCCGCGATGCGGCCGCTCATGACGGCCGGGCCGACTCCACGCGCTTTCAACGCGCCGAAGATCGAGGAATCGATCTCGATCCCCTGATCCACCTGATCCTGGGCCATGGCAATGGCGGCCACGGTGCAGATCCCGAGACAGAGCAAGAGCGTCCGTGTATTCAAGAGCACACTCCTCGATTCGGGGGCGGCGCCGGCCCCGTGGATTCACCTGTCTTGCTGATCATTTGCTGGCGGCGGGCCTCACGAAGATGGCGTCGTCGACTTCCACATCGAACTCGATCGTCTCGAGCATGATGGTGTTCACGGTCTGCCCGCCCATGCGGCTCTCGATGGAGTGGGGTATGACCATTCCGTTCACTTCCTTGAAGTCGCTCATGTAGGAGTCCTGGGCGATCTCCTTTTCTTCGATCATCATCTTACCGGTTTGCTTGATCACCAGGAAGTACTCGGCGTCGAAATACACGTCGATGATCAGGTCGTCGTGGGTGTCGACCTTCAGGTGGTGGACCGCGGTCCCCTCGACTTCATCCTCGCCGATGTATTCGACGGTGTAGCCCTTCTTGGCGTAGTCGACCAGTGGGCCGTCCATGTCCGCCTGGTATTTGAAGCCCTTGGCTTCCATGGGGGACATGTCCTGGGGCTCCATGGAGCCGGCCATGGGATTGATGGTCCAGCCGCTCTCGCCGTCCCAGACCTGGACCATCGCCGCGCCGTTGATGTCGGCGTCGATCCTCATCTTGTTCGGGCGCGTCTGGATCATGGTGAATGGGAATTCCATGCCCATGACCATGAACAGGCCTTTGGCCTCGATGGATTCGATAGCCTTGATCTTTTCGAGGCCGCCTTGAGCCTCGAAGCTCTTTTCGATCAGTTCGTCGGCGGTCATGGCGTGGGCGGCGGCGACTGCCAGCAGGGACAGCGCCAGCGTGACGAGCAGGCTGAATTTCTTCACGGGGGTTCCTCCAGGGGTTCCGGTGGTCGGGGAAGAGCGAGAGTCACAAAGCCCCCCGGTCTACACAAGCATTTTCGGTGATCTGGCCGGCGTGATGTTTCCGGAGCTGGAAACACGCAGCGTCCGGGAATTATTCGCACGGCGGCGGTGGAAGGTTGCGACGGTTTTTCGTCCGGGAGATGTCGGGGAACGACCTACCTATAGCGCCACCAGCACCGACTCGGAACAAAACCCAGGTCCCAACGCCGAGATCAGCCCGCGGCCGCCACGCCCAACACCGTGCTCGGCCAGGTACCGTTCCACGACGAACAAGACCGTTGCAGACGACATGTTGCCAAATTCGCGTAATACTCCGCGACTCCAGTCCATCGCCGAGGGGTCCAGCTCCAAGGCCTCCTCATAGGCCTCGACCACCTTCGCCCCACCCGGATGAAACAGAAACGCGCCGACCTCGCCGAGCCCGAGCCCATGCTTCGCGACGAACCCGCCAAGATCCTCCGCTGCGCTCCCCTTGACGATGTCGGGAATCCGTTGCGCGAACACCACCTGCAGCCCCTGTTGCAGCACCGTCCACCCCATCACGTCCAGCGAGTCCGGGTAGAATCGACTCTGCGTGTCGAGGATCTCGAGTCCCGACCCTGCTACCCCATCGCCGGTCACCACCGCCGCCGCCGACCCGTCGGCAAACAGCGCTGTCGCCACCAGGTTCG
>JAUUZX010000330.1 GCA_030592025.1 bacterium
CAACAACCTCATGCCCTACGTCATGCAGGTGGCCGTGGGCAAGCTGGAGCAGGTGAGCGTCTTCGGCGACGACTACGCCACCCCCGACGGCACCGGCGTGCGGGATTACATCCACGTGGTGGACCTGGCCCTGGGCCACGTGGCGGCCGTCGACCGTCTCGAAGAGTTGGCTGGCTGCACGCCCATCAACCTGGGCACGGGTCGGGGCTACTCGGTGCTGGAGATGATTGAGGCGGCGGCGAAAGCGTCGGGCAAGGAGATCAAGCATCAGGTCGTGGGGCGTCGGCCCGGGGACATCGCGACCTGCTACGCCGATCCGGCGTTTGCGGAGCGGACGCTGGGTTGGCAGACCACCCGCGGCATCGAGGAGATGTGCGCCGACCATTGGCGCTGGCAGAGCGGGAATCCGGAGGGGTACCGGTAGGAGGGCGACCACCTGATCGCGGACCTGAAGGAGGAGTCCCTGTCCCTGTCGTTGAAGGCGAGGTTCTGACCCGAACCCGGGTCACGCCGTCAACTCCCGCTCGTACCACGTTTCCGGCAGGCTCCCCGCCGGCCGATAGCCCATCCGCCTCAGATAGTCCCGATGCACCTGCCCCGCCGCCGGGCTCAGCAGGCGCCGCCGTCCCCGCGCGAACCAGGTCTCCTCGTGGCACTCCAGGAAGAAGCGGGCGCAGCGCATGTCGCGGTAGCGCGCCACGACGTAGTCCAGGTGGATCCGCACCGTGTCGTCCTCCTCGGTCCAGACCACCAGCCCGGCCGGGTTGACGTCCCGCAGCACCAGGGCGATGCGGGCGCCGGGGATGGCGGCCAGGTCGAAGTCGGGGAAGAAGCGGTCGATGTCCGCGTGGTGGAACGACAGGAAGCGCTGCACGAAGGCGTTGTCCACCCGCCGGATGTCCAGGAGGGAGAAGACCTCTTCCCGTTTCCTGAGCCGCGACAGGTGCCACAGGTTGAGCAGCACGATGCAGCCGTTGGTGACGGCCACGGGGTAGGCGCCGACCAGCAGCCCGTAGACCGTGAACGAGCTCGAGCCCACCAGGCTGAGCCAGCGCAGGCGGATCACCGAGGACATGCTCAGGGAGAGCACGACGAAGAAGGAACCGGTGTAGCCGAGGATTTCGATCCAGGACATGTCAGGTCTCCGTGGACGCGAGGGAGCGATTCGGGCAACTGGCCCGGCACGCCGAAGAAAGCCCCGCCCGGGCCCGGGCGCCACTGCTTGTTGGGCGCGACCACCGGATTCTTGGCCGATCACCACTTGTTGAATTAGATTATTCAAGTCCTGTCCCATGTGAACACCAAGCTGCGCTGGACCTCGTATTCGGGGGGATTGCTTTGTCCAGGCACGCCGTCCAGGTGTCCTTTTCCGTCACCCACCACCCGCAGTCCGGGCGATGCCGCCGCACACGGTGCCCTCGCAGCCGCCGGTGTGCGCCCGGGCTCCAAGCTCACTAGGGGGAGCCAACCATGAAATCCTTCACACTCACCGGAATTCTCGTCCTGGTCCTGATGCTGCTGGCCATCCCGCCGGCGGCCCAGGCCAACTGGAACCTCGACGGAAACCTCGTGGACCATGCCGCCCTGCTCGGCCCCTGGGATCCCCAGGTCATCGCGGGGCCCGACGGTGGCGCCATCGTTGTCTTCGTGGCCCATGAAACCGGCTTCCACGACATCCACGCCCAACGCTACGACGCCTGGGGCCACCCCCTCTGGGGAGGCGGCGTGATCGTGGCGATCGAGGCCAACGAACAGTACGCTCCGGCTGTGGTCACCGATGGCGACGGCGGGGTGATCGTGGCCTGGACCGACTTTCGCACCGGCGTCACCGAGGGTGTCTACGCCCAACGCATCGACGGCGCCGGCAATGCCCTGTGGACGGCCAACGGTATTCCCGTGGTCGTCGCTACGGGTTCGAACCCGCGGATCGCCACCGATCACGCCGGGGGTGCGGTCGTCGCCTGGCGGGACACGCGAGGGACCGACAACGACATCTACGCCCAGCGCCTGGATCCGGATGGAACGGCCCTCTGGACACCAGGTGGCTTCGGCGTGTGCACCACCGTGGGCGACCAGGGTGAGTTCGTCATGGCGGACAATGGTCTCGGGGGGGCCTACTTCTTCTGGAGCATCAACACCGGTGCCGACCTGGACATTCTCGGCCAGCACGTCAACGCCGCCGGCTGGGTCGAGTGGAGCACGCCGCCCGGCGCCAACGTCTGCGCCGCCTCCGGGGACCAGTGGTCGCCCGTGGCCGTCGCCGACGGCAACGGCCGGGCCATCGTCGCCTGGCTCGACGCGCGGAACGGCGGTTCCGAAATCTATGCCCAGGTCACCGCCCAATACACCTACGGTTGGACATTCGACGGGGTCGCCATCGTCACCGGCGTCGGCGGCCGCTACGACCCGACCCTGGCCAGCGATGGCGTCGGCGGGGCGATCATTGTCTGGGATTCAGGTGACATCCTCGCCCAGCGCGTGGATCTGGCCGGCAACCTGCTCTGGGCCGGCGGCGGCGTGCCGGTGTGTGAACTCTACGGATACCAGAACGCCCCGCAGATCATCGCCGACGGCGCCGGTGGAGCCCTCGTTGCCTGGGAGGACAGTCGCTACACGAACTACGACGTGTACGCCCAACGGCTGGACGCCTCGGGCACGGCTCTCTGGTCGACCAACGGGGTGGCCGTGTGCTCGGCCCTCGGCAACCAGCGTCAACCCCGGCTGGCGGGCGACGGCGAGGGCGGCGGCTACCTGATCTGGTCCGACGAGCGTACGGTCACCGTTTCCGATATCTATCTCCAGCGTGTGGAACGGTACGGCAACTGGGGCTACCCCAGTCCGACGATCACCACGGTCGACGACATACCGGGCGACGAGGGCTGGCAGGTCAACGTGTCCTGGGACGCCAGTCGCCTGGATGCCTGGCCCGACGAGGCCATCGATTCCTACTCGCTGTGGCGCGCCCTGGAGGGGTCCAAGGCCGTCCTCGACGAGGCGGTCCTGATCGACCTGGCCGATTTCGACCCCCGCCTCAAGGGCCGGGTCATTCGCAAGGATGCGGCTGCCGACAAATCCCTCTACTGGGAGTACCTGGGTCACGTCGGAGCGTACCACCTGCCCCATTACGCCCAGCCCCTGCCCACGCTCTTCAACCTGACGCCGGAATCCCAGGGCTACCATTCATTCCAGATCATCGCCCATGGTCCGACGGCTCTCGGCGACGGCTTCTGGATCTCCGAGCCGGACACGGGCCGGTCCGTCGACAACCTGGCGCCGGACATGCCGGCCATGGTGTCGGGGGAGCAGATCTACGACCCGGTGCAACTGGAGATCACGTGGGAGGCGAACGCGGAGCCGGACCTTTCCCACTACGCCGTCCACCGGGGAACGGCGCCTGACTTCGTCCCCGACGCGGGCAACCTTGTGACGATCTCCACCGAACCGGTTGCCTACGATACCGCCTGGGAAATGGGCAGCGGGTTCCACTACAAGGTCTCCGCCCGCGACGTCCACGGCAACGAGAGCCCCTTCGCCCTGTTGTCGCCCGCATCGCTGTCAGGTGTG
>JAUUZX010000261.1 GCA_030592025.1 bacterium
ATCGGCGATGTCCAGCAACTGGTAGCGATTCGTGCCGTCGCCAATCATGGGAAAGCCCCGACCGTCCTTGGCCCAGTCGTAGAGCAGGGCGAAGACGCCGAGGCGCTCGGGACCGATGAAGCTCTTGGGGCGCAGGACCGGCACGCAGAGGCCGTTGTTCCGGAACTCCTCGCACACCTTCTCCGCCTCGATCTTGGCGTGGCCATAGGGGCCGACGCCGATCATGGGGTCGTCCTCCACCAACGGGTGGTGGTCGGGCACGCCGTACACCGCCGTCGAGGAGATGTGCACGACCCGCGGCACGCCCTCGCGCACGGCCGCCGCGAGCACCTCGCGGGTGCCCTCGATGCCCGTGGTCATGATGTCGTGATCCGAGTAGAGGGGCAGGGCCATGGCGCCGTGGATGACGAGGTCGCAACCGGCGGTGGCCCGGTCCATGACCGACGCGTCCCGGATGTCGCCCCGGATGTGCTCGATGCGATCCTGCGCGTCGGCGTAGTTGAAGGGGGCCAGGTCCACCGACCTGACATCCAGGCCCTTGTCCAAAAGGAAGCGGATGAGGTTGATGCCGGTGAAGCCAGCACCGCCGGTCACGAGGACGCGGCTCGGCGTGTGGCTGGTCGTGGTGTCGTTCAACGTGCTGCTCCTGTCGAGCCGCGGGTCAGCGGCGTTCCTCGAGGACGAGGGTTCCCTGCCGCGACTCCCCCGCGCGTTCGGCGCGGAAGGCGAGGCTGTCACCCACATTGGAGTTGTAGATCAGGCGTTCCATCGTGCTCAGGGACGTCACCTTGCTGCCCTTGACCTCCCGCAGGATGTCCCGCGGACGCAGCCCCGCCTTCCAGGCCGGGGAATCGCGCCGAACATCGTAGACCGCGGCGCCGGCCGGATCGGTGGTCTGCAGGTACTGCATGACCGCCTGGTTGAGGGGGATCAGGGACAGGCCCAGATCGATGTCCCGGTAGCGGCCGAAGCGGCGGATCTCATCGAGGACCGTCAGCACCCGGGCCGCCGGCACGGCGAACCCGATGCCGACGCTGCCTCCGGAATCAGAGAAAATGAACGTGTTGACGCCGACCACCTCGCCCCGGGTGTTGACCAGCGGACCGCCGCTGTTGCCGGGGTTGATGGCGGCGTCGGTCTGGATCATGCCCAGGTAGGCGGCGGTCTCGCCCTGGTTCTTCTTGATGTCGCGGTTGAGGGCGCTGATGACGCCCACGGTCACTGTGGGCTGGGTGTCCGCCAGGAGGTAGCCGTAGGGCGACCCGATGGCGATGGCCCACTCGCCGATCTGCAGGTCCATCTCGGAACCGAACTCCGCCACCGGGAAATTTTCCCCCGGGATGCGCAGCACCGCCAAGTCGTACTTCTCCACCTGATCGACGATGGACGCCGGGTACTGGTGCCCGTCCGAGAGGGTGACGACGATCCGCTCCGCCCCCGCCACCACGTGCTGGTTCGTCACCACGAGACCGTCCATCGACACGATCAGGCCCGAACCCATGCTCTGGACCGGGCGCACGATGCGGCGCTCGGGAAAGAAGCCGAGCCACTCGAGCATGTGCCGGGTTGGGTCGCCGGTGGCCTGGAGCTGGATGACGGTGATGGACACCACCGACGGCGCCACCCGGCGCGTGGCCTGGACGATGGCGTTGCCCCGCTCTGTCGTGAGACCATCGGCGGCACCGGCGGTGGTGGTGTCCGCCGGGATCGTGTCAGTGGACATCACCGGTGGCGGCGTGAGGTCCCGCTGCAGACGCGGGAACTCGCCGCCCCTGACGAGCAGCAGGGCGCCACCCAGGATGACGCCCAGCAGCAGGCCGGTGATCGCTCCCCACCACGCCGTGCGCATCTCAGGCGCCCGCGTTGCCCTGGAGCTTCTCCCAGTCCTTCATGAACCCGGCCAACCCCTTCTCGGTCAGCGGATGGGCTACGAGCTTGGGGATCACGCTGGGCGGGATCGTCGCGATGTCCGCGCCCATGAGCGCCGAGTCCACCACGTGCATGGGGTGGCGCACGGAGGCCCCGATGATCTCGGTCTCGAAGTCGTAGTTCTGGTACACCTCGACGATGTCGCTGATGAGGTCCATGCCGTCCTCGCCCACGTCGTCCAGCCGGCCCACGAAGGGCGACACGTAGGCCGCGCCGGCCTTGGCCACGAGCAGGGCCTGGTTGGTGGAGAAGACCAGGGTCGCGTTCACGGGGATGCCCTCGCCGGACAGGACGGCGATGGCCTTCAGCCCCTCGAAGGTCGTCGGCACCTTCACCACGATGTGGTCGTCGAGAGCCGCGAGGCGCCGGCCTTCGGTGACCATGCCTTCGGCGTCGAGGGCCGTGACTTCGCCGCTGACCGGCCCCTGGACCAGGTCGCAGATTTCCTTGAGCAGCGCGTCGGTGTCCGTCCGGCCTTCCTTGGCCATGAGGCTCGGGTTGGTGGTCACGCCGTCGCACATGCCCATGGCCTTGACCTCGGCGATGGCCTCGAGATTGGCCGAATCAATGAAGAACTTCACGGGGATTCTCCTTCCGGATGGCTTGCGTCAGGCGCGTCATATTCGGCGCCGGAGTCCGGGTTGGCCGGCTCCCGCCAGGCGGGGTCCAGCAGATGCGCGGGATAGCGCACCTCTTCGAGGAACAGGCCCGCGGCCGGAGCCATGTCACCGGCCTGGGACCGATCGCGGGCGGCGAGAACCGCCGGAATCGCGTCGGCCGGCCGGGTGCCGAGTCCGATCTCCACGAGCGTGCCGACCATGTTGCGCACCATGTGGTGCAGGAAGCGGTTGGCGCGAACGTGAAAGATAGCTGAATCGTCCTGCCAATCAAAGCGGCAAAGGTCGACCAGGCACGCGTTGCCGTCGGGTCGCAGCGAGCGCGTCTTGCAGAAACTGCTGAAATCATGGTCGCCGAGACATTCGGCCGCGGCGCGGTCCATGTCGCCGGTGTCCAGGAGTCGGTCCACCTGCCAGCAATGGGGGCGAAAAATATCGTGGCCCATGAATAGGCGGTAGCTGTAGCGCCGGGAGATGGCGCTGCGGCGGGCATTGAAGTCCGGGGCCACCTGCAGCACGCTGACGATGTTCACGTCGTCGGGCATGAGCGCCGCCAGCGCCCGTCGTACCCGCGCCGCCTCCTCGGGCGTCCTCACCGAAAGGTGGGCCACTTGGCGCCGGGCATGGACACCGCGATCCGTGCGTCCCGAGCCCACGGGGATGACGGCCCGATCCAGCAGCCGCGAGGCCGCCGCCGCCAGGACGCCCTGCACCGTGCGCCGCCCGGGCTGGATCTGCCAGCCGTGGAACCCCTCGCCCACGTAGGCCATGTCGATTTTCAGACGGTAGGCGCCGTCACTGCCCTGCCGGCCCACTCCGTCGGTCACCATCGCCCACCTCCGGTGGCCAGAACGGCCCGCCCCACCAGCGCGGCGGTCCAACCCGCGAGCAGGACCACCCCGGGCCATCCCGGTCGGCCCAGGTCCGGCGACGCGGGACGTCGGCGGCGCAGGGTGAGGCTCAAGGCATCCGCCCGCCTCATCACGGTCTCGCAAAGGGGCGCGACCACCCGGGCCCGGTCGATCTGGCGGCGCCACCAGGAAACCCCGCCATCACCGGGCAACCCGCGCCGCAGGGCCACCGCCGACTCGATCCGGCGGGCCTCCGCCAGCACCGCCGGCGCGGTCCCCATGGCGACGGTCAGCACCACGGGCACGTCGTCCCCCCGCAGGCCGACACGGCGCAGGGGCGTCAGCCACCAGGCCACGGCCCCCGCGAGTTCGTTGAGGTCGGTCACGCGCATGAGCAGGGCCAGCCAGCCCACCGAGGCGCCGACCCGCGCCAGGGCCACGGCGCCCGCCAACAGGCCGGACCAGGAGGGGTGCCCCAGGGGCGCGGCCGTGGTCGTGGTGAGCAGATGGATCAGGATCACGAGGGTGCCCACCGGCAACCAGGGGCGCAGGGAAGCCAGTTGCCTCCCCCAGCCGAGGCCGGTGGCGGCCAGGCCCGCCGCCGCCGCCAGGGCCGTCACCGGCACGCCCCAGGGCGGCACCGCGAAGACCGTCACCACCGCCAGCACCGTCGCGCCCAGACGCACCGCCGGATGGAGCCGGGCCAGGGCCGTCGTGCGGCGGGGCTCGCGGCCCGGACCGACGGTCGGCATCACGGTGCGGCTCCCTCGGCCAGTCGGCGACCGATCTGCACGGCGTTCCAGGCCGCGCCCTTGAGCA
>JAUUZX010000502.1 GCA_030592025.1 bacterium
AACTCCGTGGGCACCGACCCGCCGCCAACGACCGCCATCCGGGGCGGCACTGCGGTCGGAGCGCGGAAAGGGATCACGTCACCGGCGAGGATCTCCATCTCGATGCTCTCGCCGCTGTCGAAGACCGTGCGAAGAATGGTGCGCACGTCGCCCCAGAAGGTCGACCGGTCGAGGTCGGCCAGGTAGATGGCCAGCTTGCGGGGCAGGATCTTCTCGACGTAGAAAGTGCGGGGGTCGGCGGCCGCCGCCAGCAATTCCTCTTCGCGGCGGAACAACTGGGTCGCCCGGTGGGTGATACCAGGACGCACCTCGAGCACCCGGGCGAACTCCTCCGGATAGACGGCCACGAATTCGGGCACCTCGGGCCGGGGCCCCACCAGGGACATGTGCCCCCGCAGGACGTTCAGCAGCTGGGGCAACTCGTCAAGCTTGTGGCGGCGCAGGAACCGGCCGAAATCGGTCACGCGCACATCACCGGCACCGGTCACACGGGGGCCCTGGCGCTCCGCGCCATCGATCATCGTGCGGAATTTGTAGATGGAGAAATTGCGACCGCACCGGCCCACGCGCACTTGCCGGTAGAACACGGGACCACGGCTCGTGATCACCACCCCCACCGCTACCACGGCGAGCAGGGGAGACAGGATCACCAGACCCAGGGTCGGAGCTACCATGTCCAAGGCGCGTTTGAGCATCACCGCTCCTGATCAACGTCCATCAACGTCCATCCGTATCAATTCAGTGTCGTCTGGTCCGTGCCCGACGCGCATGCCACTAACAATTCGCGTGCCATCCGGACCCGATCCCGGCCTTTCCAGACCGTTCCCGACGGTCAGAATCCCGACATGAACCCATAGACAAAAGCGGCCTGACCCTGCCGGGTGCCGCTGTTTCAACTGCTGTTGCTCTCCCCCAGGCGACCCGAAGATAGGGTCCGGTCCGCCCCCTGTACAGGCAATTCTACCCATCGCAGCACGGGGACATTCGACTGGACAACCGTTTGGCGGGGGTTATGATGGCCCGAACCGCGGTGCCATGCCGCGTCTTCCCACTGCCCCGGACCGCCGCCAAGGAGCGCTCCGCCCATGCGCGAGGATTTCCTGCCGTTTTCTCCGCCTTCGATCTCCGACGCCGAGATCGCCGACGTGGTTGATACCCTGCGTTCATCCTGGATCACCACGGGCCCAAAAACGAAGGTTTTCGAGACGGAAATGGCTGCCTACCTGGGGGCCCCCGCCGCCCTGGCCGTCAGCAGCGGCACGGCCGCCATGCACCTTGCCCTGGTGCTGGCCGGCATCGGCCCGGGCGACGAGGTCATCACCACGACCCTCACCTTCACGGCCACCGTCGCGGTTATCGAGCACGTGGGCGCCCGGCCGGTGCTGGTGGATGTCGAGCCTGACACCCTGAATCTGGACCCGGATGCCGTCGCCGCCGCCGTCACCGACCGCACCCGCGCGGTCATGGCCGTCCACTACGGCGGCCACCCCTGTGACCTGGACCGCCTGCAAGCCATCTGCGACCGCCACGATCTCCTGCTGGTGGAGGACGCCGCCCACGCCCTGCCCGCCACCTACCGGGGACGGCCTGTGGGCTCGGGCAGCAACCCGGCCGCCTTTTCCTTCTACGCCACCAAGAACCTCACGACCGGTGAGGGCGGGCTGCTGACCGGGGACCCCGAGTTCATCGAGCGGGCCCAGGTCGCGAGCCTCCACGGCATGGACCGGGACGCCTGGCGCCGCAACACCAAGGGTGGCTCCTGGCGCTACGACGTGATCATGCCCGGCTTCAAGTACAACATGACCGACATCCAGGCCGCCATCGGTCTGCAGCAGTTGATCCGGCTGGAGGGCTTCCACGCCCGGCGTCGGGAGGTGGCCGACCTCTACACGGCGGCCCTCGCCCCGCTGGGGGTGTTCGACCTGCCCGTCGAAAGGGAAGGCTGCACGAGCGCCTGGCACCTCTACCCCGTGCGCCTGCGTCCGGGCACGTTGGCCATCACCCGCGACGCCTTCATCGAGGCGTTGCGGGGCCGCAACATCGGCACCTCGGTGCACTTCATCCCCGTGCACACCTTCACCTACTACCGGGAGAAGTACGGCTACCACCCGGAGGATTTCCCCCTGGCCCTGGCGGAATCGGAACGGACCGTGAGCATCCCCCTCCATCCCGGCCTCGAAGCGGGGGACGTCGCCGACGTCCTCGCAGCCATCACCGGCATCGTCGACGCCCACCAGGCCTGAGACAGACCCATGGACACGCTGCCCTTCACCCCCGTCATCATCATCGGCGCCGCCCGTTCGGGCACGAACATGCTGCGCAACGCGCTGACCGTCCTGCCCGGCCTCACCACCTGGCCCTGCGACGAGATCCCCTTCGTGTGGCGCCATGGCAACCGGGCCCACCCGGACGACGAATTCACCCGGGCCATGGCCACCCCGGACGTTCGCTGCGACATCCGCCGGGCCTTCGCCCGCCAAGCCGGCGACGCGCACCACCTGGTGGAGAAGACCTGCGCCA
>JAUUZX010000194.1 GCA_030592025.1 bacterium
GGATCCTGAGCAACGCGAAGCTGGTGGTCCTGCTGAAGATCCATCCCGAGGCTGACTACGGGCGCATGGTCGCCTGTCTCGATGAGTTGCGCCTGGCCCACGCCAACAAGGTCTCCCTGAAGACCGCGAAATCCTAGGAGGGGAGGGACGAAATGGATTTTAATCGGAATACCGGCAAGGGAACGTTCATTCCGACCTCCTCCATGGGCGACATTGCGTTCCTGCTGCTCATCTTCTTCATGGTCACGACCATCTTCCGTGAGGAGACGGGGTTGCCGGTGGAGCTGCCGCGCGCCGAGGCCGGCGAAGAGGTGAACCGGGAGCTCGTGTCCAACATCTACATCAACCGCCTAGGCCAGATCTCCATCGATGACCGGCTGGTGCAGATCAAGCACATCAGCGACATCATCGGCACGAAGATCAACGACAACCCCCAGTTGATCGTCGCGTTCAAGACGGATACGTACACCGACTACGGAGTGGTGAGCGATGTCATGGAGGAGTTGAAGGAGGTCAACGCCGTGCGCGTCTTCTTCAACAATGATTTGGAATCACAGCCCGGGCTGAAATACTAGGAGAGTCATGTCCACCGCACCGGTCAACAACGGTCTGACCATGTCGGCCAACGACCTGTTCAAGGCGCAGTACAACAAGTACCTGCGTTGGTCGGCTGTGATCGCCGTGCTCCTCATGCTCATCGGCACCATGCTTTCCCCCACCTACGTCCCGAACCCCTACAAGCTGCGGCAGGAAGAGTTCGAGATCGTGGATATCGAGGATCAGGAGATCATCGAGTTGCCGCCGCCGCCCAAGGAGGCGCCGCCGCCGCCCAAGGTGATCGAGGCCGCGCCCGATGACGAGGTGACCGAGGACGTCGAGATCGCCGACACGCTGATGGACCTGGACACGGCCATCACCAGTACCATGGGCTCCATCGATCTGGGCGCCGATGCGGGCTTCGTGGCCTCCTCGGAGAATCCCCAGATCAAGCGGTGGTCCAAGCCCCACTACCCGGAGATCGCGCGCAAGTCGTCCCTCGAGGGCATCGTGTACGTCAAGGTCCTGGTGGGCCCGGACGGCAGCGTGCTCCAGGCCATGGTCATCAAGTCGGTGCATCCGTTGCTCGACAAGGAAGCCCTGGCCGCGGCCTACAAGTGCACCTTCACGCCGGGCAAGCAGCGCAACATCCCGGTCAAGGCCTGGATGGCCCTGCCCTTCGCCTTCCGTCTCCAATAACGTGGGCAACCTTTCGCTCGCGGGCCGCGTCTGCAGGGACGCGGCCCTTTTTTGCCCCAGGGGTGGAGGGAATAGCTGCCCGGTGCGTTGGGTAGAGCAGCAGGTATGCCGGACGGCGCAACCGTCGCGGCGGAAATCCGTAGGAAACCCGATTCGCTATTGGTCCCGGGCGGCACCCGCCCTATGATCGCAGCTGGAACACGAAGACGCCGCGGGCGACCGCGGCGGCAGCCACCAGACAGGAGATGCGAGATGAAGCGAGCGCGTACGGGATGGAACCGCCCTCTGGCGACGACGGCCCTGGTGGCCCTGTTGATGGTTTTCGGTGTGGTGGCGATC
This sequence comes from bacterium, assembly GCA_030592025.1. Next base: position 1,576 of record JAUUZX010000194.1, read on the forward strand.
CCGGCCCAGGAAACAGCGGGTGGGGACCGTGACCTCCCGATCCTGACCCTCGGCGACTGCGTGGGCCTGGCCCTGGAGAGTAGCCCCACCTTGCGCATCACCGGCGAACGCCGCGAGGTGGCGTCCCAGGACGCGAAGGCGGCCTGGTGGGCCTTCGCCCCGAGCGTGTCCCTCTCACGGGCCTGGCAGAAGTCCGAACGCACGGACTTCGAGGTCGAGCAGAGCGATCGGGGCTTCGTCCAGACGGTGGATTCGGCGGGGGACACAACGGACTGGCCGGCCCTGATCCCCAACAACAACTTCGCCGACGAGACCATCAACACCAAGTACAAGGACTGGAGCGGCCAGGCGTCGCTCAATGTTTTCTCGGGCTTCAGCAAATTCTCGAACCTTGGTGCGGCCCGCAACACGCTGTGGTCGGCCGAGGCGAACGAGGGCTACATCCGGGAGCAGGTGGTCCAGGACGTGGTCATGGCCTACTACAACCTGCTACGCTCGGCCGAGCTGCTGGAGGTCGCCAACGAGACCCGCGACCAGGCGGCCAAGGAACTGGAAAAGATCGAGACCTACTTCCGGCTGGGCAGCGCCGCCAAGAGCGATGTGCTGCAGCAACGCGTCCGCCTCGAGAACACGAAGCTGGACGTGGTGCGGGCGGACAACAGCGTGAAGCAGAACTTCGCCAATCTGGCCTACGCCATGAACCGGCCCCTGGCCTCGGCCTTCAGTGTGGACCGCTCCATCCTCGACACGGATTTCAGCGTGGAGAAGGTCGACCTGCTGTACGGCGAGGCCGTCGCCAACCGCCTGGATCTGAAGAGCAGCGAGCACAACCTGGACGCCCGGCGCAACGACGTGACGACGGCCACCTCGAGCGCTTGGCCCTCGGTGGATCTCTTCGTGAACTACTCGCGCTACGAGAACGACTCGCCCTTCAAGTTCGGCTCCCAGGAATCGGCCAACACGAGCTTCGGCTACCGGGTCAACTGGAACGTCTTCGACCGCTGGCAGACCTGGTCGGGTCGGTCCAAGGCCAAGGCCTACGCGCGCATCGCGGAGTACGAGACGAACCAGGCCCGTCTGAACGTGCAGGTGGAGATCCGGCAGCTCCACAACCTGCTGGTGGAGGCGCGGGAACTGGCTGCGGTGAGTCATGAGACCATCGTGCAGTCGGAAGAGGAACTGCGTTTGGCCCAGGAACGCTTCCGGGTGGGGGCGGGGACGACGCTGGATATCATCGTCGCCCAGGCCAACCTCGCCAACGCGCGGGGCCAGGAGGTGCAGGCCAAGTGCGACTTCCTCATCGCCGAGGCCCAGATGCACCGGGCGCTGGGGCGGTTGAGCCCCTGGACGGCCGGCGGAGGGTCCCGCCGATGAGCGTTCCTCCGGTCATCGAGATTCGAGACCTGCACCGCACCTTCGTGGTGGGGACCGAAACCATCCGCGCGGTCCAGGGCATCGACCTGGAGGTGGCCAAGGGCGAGTACATGGCCATCATGGGGTCGAGCGGGTCGGGCAAGACGACCCTCATGAACATGCTGGGCTGCCTGGACACGCCGACGAAGGGCAGTTACCGGCTCAACGGAACCGAGGTGAGCACCCTCGGCGACGATCGTCTGGCCGAGATCCGCAACCGCGAGATCGGTTTCGTCTTCCAGACCTTCAACCTGTTGCCCCGGAGCACGGCGGCCCAGAACGTCGAGTTGCCCCTGGTGTACGCCGGCGTGAAGCCCGCCAAGCGGGGCGTCCGGGTCCGGGAGGCCCTGGAGGCCGTGGGCCTGACGGATCGCGCCGAGCACCGCCCCAACGAGATGTCCGGCGGTCAGTGCCAGCGCGTGGCCATCGCCCGGGCGCTGGTGAACAAGCCGTCCCTGATCCTCGCGGACGAGCCCACCGGCAACCTGGACTCGGGCACGAGCCAGGAGATCATGGGCATCATGGGCGAGCTGAACTCCTGGGGCCATACGGTCATCATCGTGACCCACGAGGAGGACATCGCCGCCCAATGCAGCCGGATCGTGCGTCTGCGCGACGGTAGCATCCTCAGCGACCGGATCACCGCCACCGCGTCCTGACGGTGGCGGCGGTCGGGTCGCCAAGTGTCGATCAAGTCTTTCCCGTCCCTGCCGATCCCCGAAACGAGACACCGAGCCGTGTCGCACCATCCCGTGGTGCGCCGCCGCCGTCTGGGCTGAAGGGCAGGGCATGTACTTCTTCTACTTCTTCCCCCTGGGACTGGACCGGCCGCGGCGGCGTCCCCCCGTGTTGACCGGCATCCTCATGGCGGTGATGGTCGTTGCCTTCCTGTGGCTGCGTTACGCGCCCTACGCGACGCCCTTGCCCCCGTGGCGGTTCGTTTTCTTTGCGGGAGCCAGCCCTTCCTGGACGGTGCTGACGGCCATCTTCCTCCACGGCGGATGGTTCCATCTGGCGGGGAATCTCGTCTATCTCCACGTCTTCGGTCCGCCCCTGGAGGAGCGGCTCGGCAGCGTGCGCCTGCTGGTGTACTTCCTGATCATGGGCGCCGCCGGCAACCTCCTGCACGGGACCGTGGCTGCCCTGGGGCTCTTCGGGCAGTCGGGGTTGGGTGTGTTGGGGGCGAGTGGGGCCATTGCCGGCCTGCTGGCCTTCAGCCTCGTGCGACTCTACGACGCCCGGGTCGAGATCGGGTGGTGGGTCTTTGCGCCCCTGGGGGGGCAGAACCGGGCCGGGCGGACGCCGGTGCCCCTGGTGGTGGCCGCGCTGTTGTGGCTGGGGCTGCAGATCATCCAGACCATGACGGCGGCCGAGACCGGGACCGCCACTTCCTTTGGCGCCCACTTCGGCGGTTTCGGTATGGGCCTGTTCCTTGCCCTGGTCCTCGGGCACCTGGGACCGGCGCGCATCGAGGCGGCCCGGGCCCGGGCCGAACGCTACTTCCGCGACGGGAACCTCTACGCGGCGGCCGGGAGCTGGAGCGAGTACCTGGAACTGTGCCCGGAGGATGAGGAGGCCAGGTTGATCCGGGCCCACCTGGTGCTGGGCCTCGGCCAGTGGGCCGAAGGTGCCGCAGCCATCCGTGCCGTCTTCCGGTCGCGGGTGGAGCGGGGCGATGCCATGGGGGCTCTGGCGGCGTACCAGCAGGCCGATCGTGCGGAGAGCAGTCGGATTTTCCACCCGGACGAGTTGGCCCGGGTCGCGTACTACTTCGAGAAGCAGGGGGACGATGCGGCCGCGCTCGACGCCTACCGCAATCTCTACTTTACCTACCCGGACCATCCCGAGGGCCACCGCGCCCTGGTGCGGGTCATCGTGCTGCACCACGGCAAGGTGCCC
>JAUUZX010000002.1 GCA_030592025.1 bacterium
CTCTGCGTGGCTACCCCCACCCGACCGATGACGAAGGCGAATTCACCCGCCTGGAACATGGTCAGGCCCAACGCTAAGGGCACCACGTTGCGGTAGCCGAATGCCCAACCCACCCCAGAACACACCAAACCCTTGGTCAGGGAAACCACAGCCGCCAATCCGAGCACTAACCACAGGTTTTCCTGGATGAAGCGCGGCTCCAGTAGCATGCCCACCGACGCGAAGAACAACAGCCCGAATATGTCTCTCAGGGGGATGATGTCGCTCAGTGCCTGGTGGGCATGGTCCGATTCACTGAGCACGATGCCCGCCACGAAGGCGCCGAAGGCAAAACTCAGCCCCACCTTGTAGGTGGCGTAGCCGATGCCCAGCCCCAGGCCCGTGACCGTCAGCAGAAACAGCTCGCGGGAGTTCCAGCGGGCGATCCGCCGCAGCAGCCAGGGGATCACCCGCGTGCCCACCACGACCATCAACGCCAGGAAGGTCGCCGCGCGCAGGAGGGCCCACCCCAGGTCGGGCAACCCCGCCTGCAGGTCCGTCAGCTTCGGCAGCAGGATCAGCAGGGGCACCACCGCCAGGTCCTGCACCAGCAGCATGCCGATCATCACCCGGCTGGACAGGGTGCCCAGGCGACCCTGGCTCTGCAGGGTCTTGAGGATGACCATGGTGCTGGACAGGGACACGCAGCCGCCGAACCAGACGGCGTCGGTCCAGGGCCATCCCAACACGAGGCCCGCGCCCGCCGCGACGCCCGCCGTCAGCAGGATCTGGATGGTCGTGCCCAACAGGGCGACGGTGCGCACCGGACGGAGCTCCTTCAGGGAGAACTCGATGCCCAGGGCGAACAGCAGCAGGGCGATGCCGATTTCCGCCAGCAGTTCGATGTCGTGGGGATCGGATATGAGAACGCCGCCGGTCATCGGTCCGAGGACGATGCCGGCGGCGATATAACCCAGAATCAGCGGTTGCTTCAGACGCTGGGCGACGATACCGCCCAGGAAGCCCGCGGTGACGATGATGGCGATGTCCGCAGCGATACCCACGGCATTCGTTCTAGAACTTCACGCCCAGCGTAGCCACGAATCCATCCGCGTCCGAGACGACGAACTTGGCCTCGAAGTAGGCGGCCAGAACGTCGGTCAGCATGAAGTCCATGCCGCCGCCGAGGTTCGCTCCCAGTTCCGAATTGTCGAAGTCCGTGGCCAGTTCGAGGCCCACCAGCGGGTAGAAGCGGCTGGGGCTCTCGGGGTTGATGACGAAGTGGTAGTCGGCGTCGAAGGCGAACCACGTGTTGTTGCCGGGGTAGATGGTCGCGGCCGTCGTGAGCTGGGAGATGTCTCCGCCCAGGGTGAAGGTCGTCCGCCCCTGGAAGCCGAAATCGTCGCCGTCGAAGAGGGCGCCGCCGAGGCCCCAGGCATGGGCCGTGGCGGGAATGGCGACAAGAACGATGATCAGGACCAGGAGGAGAGTCTTCATGGATTGCATGACGATTCCTTTCGTCAGGTAATGGGGGACGCGATGCGCACGGCGGGAGACTATCAAGAGGACATCCATTGGGCAAGACGATCCTCGACCGCCCGCGGTTTCAGACCCCCTTCCAGATCTCCTTCCAGACGATGGCGATGTTGAGCACGGCGTCCTGCATCACCATGGCGTCGAAGTCGGCCAGCAGCTCCGGCACCACCTCGGGGTCGAACACCGCCTTGAAGGTGGTCCTTTTGGTGGTGCCGTAGGGGAAGGCCGAAGGGTTGGCGATGATCGACGCCACGGCGAAGGAAGCCCGGCACACGGTCATCATTTCGAGCCACGTATCATGGGCGACGATGCCGGGGACCTTCGCCGGCAGGTCCATGCCGAACTTCTTGTCGACGGCCCTGGCCGCCTTCAGGATCTTCGTGGGCGAGTCGGTGCTCGCCATGAGCTTGGCCTTCTCGAAGCCGGTGCCGACGATCTTGTTCCAGTGGGCCTCCATCTCCTTGTGCAGGCCGTTGTCGTAGCCCGACAGCTTGCGCTTGTCGCAGTGGCACGGCTGGCAGGCGTCGGCCAGGAAGTGGCTCAGCATGAAGAAGTAGGTGGCGACCTGCTCCCTGGTGGTGCGGGCTTCGGGGTCGAGCTGGTGCGCGAAGGCCACCGTCCCGGGTACGAGGGCCGCCACCTTCGGATCCCCCAGGACCATCTGGTCCGTGAGGGTGATCGTCAGGGCCTGGGCGCGGTTCGGCAGGTGGCCGCCCGGCGCCGGGTCCGCCTTGTAGGCCTGCTTCCACCAGTCCGCGCCCAGCACGCCGTCCCAATCCTGCAGGAACTTCCCGACCCGGCGATGGGGGCCCAACTCGGCGAGCAACTTGTCGCGACTGCGCACGAACCGCTGCTTCTGGGATCCGCTGTAGGGCTTCATCTTGAGAATGTGGTACTCGATGGCGGCGCCACCGGTCCTGGCATCGGCCATGTCCGGCAACCAGGCCCCGATCGTGGTGGACCGGATGTGGGGCTTGAGCATCTTCACCAGCTCAGGGACGTCATCTTCTTCCTCGAGCAACGCCAACGCCCGAATGGCCAGCCAGGTGTGGGTTCTCTGCTTCATGGCTCTCCCCCTCGGTTGGGTCGTGGCTGACGCGACGACCTGCGGAATTCTCCCTGCCTCATTCCGTGAACAACTGAAAGGGGGAGGAATCAAGGCGGGGGAGCAAAAATGGCGACGGCCGTCAGACCAGCCGGTCCACCACCAACGCCCCGCACACCAGCAGGACGAAGGTGTTGATCTCCATGAAACGGATCTTGTAGAGCTTGCCGAAGGGGGCGCTCACGGCCTCCCCCGCCGCCTTGGTGACGCCCGGCCTGAGCAACGTCAACGCGCGCAGGACCACGGCCAGGGCCCCACCGGCGACCAGGTAGCGGGGCACTGTTCCCTCGAAGAGCGAGTACAGCGGCATGAGGATGCCGGCCACGGCCACGGCGGCGATCCAGACGAAGGTGAGCTGCCCGATCTGACGGCCGCTGAAGCGATCGAAGAGGGACGGCAGGCCCCCCTGGCGATAGTCGCGCTCGTAGTGGAGCAGCAGCAGCCAGAAATGGGGCATCTGCCAGATGAAGAAAAAGAAGGTGATCTGGTGGATCGTCGGATCGGCCAGGTGACCGCCTGCCGCCACCCAGCCCGCCGCCGGCGGCAGGGCCCCCACCAGCGCGCCCGGCAGGGCCGCAAAGGGCGTGACCCGTTTGAGCGGTGTGTAGATGCCGTTGTAGACGACCGCCGCGGCCACACCCAGCAGCGCCGGCGTCGGTCCGTAGGCCTGCCACGACACGAACGTACCGACCACGAGCAGGGTCAGGGCGCCGGCCAGGGCGACGACCCGTGGGATGTGCCCGGCGGGGATGGGCCGTCCCGCCGTGCGGCCCATGCGCAGATCGAGTTGCGCGTCCTGCACCTGGTTCAGCGCCGCGGCGCCGCAGGCCTGCAGCAGGATGCCCCCGAGCACCGGCAGCATGTCCAGGTCGAAGGCCCCGCGGAAGATCACGTAGCCCACGGCCGTCGTCACCGTCGAGGCGATGGTGATGCGGAGCTTGAACAGTTCGAGCCAGACGCGCAGCACGGCTACTTCATACTCTTGAGGAAGTCGATGATGTTCTCGATGTCGGTGCTGTCCACGAGGGCCGCCTGGGAGGGCATGAGGTTGTCGTAGCCCTTCACCAGGTCGTGGGCCGGGTCGGTGATCGAGCGGCGCACGTACTCCTCGTCCACGACGCACTCCCGTTCGGCGCCATCGGTCACCACCGTCTCCATCCCGCCCCAGATACCCTTGAACGACGGGCCGATGAGCCGGCTGCCGTCCAGGGAGTGGCAGGTGACACACCCCTTCACCGTCACCAGGTCACGGCCGATGGGACGGTCCCACTCGCCGCCGAAGAACTCGTCGAACTCTTCCGGGGGGATGGCCTTGACCATCGACAGCATGGCGCTGTGCTTGTCGCCGCAGTACTCGGCGCAGAAGATCGTGTAGTCGCCGGGGCGCTCGGCCTGGAACCAGGCGTGGTTCTCGCGGCCCGGCATGCAGTCCTCCTTCAGCCGGAAGGCCGGCACGAAGAAGCTGTGGATGACGTCGGCCGACGTGAGCTTCAGTTCGATGGGCTTGCCCACGGGGACGATCAACTCGGGCAGGACCCGGCCGTCCGGATAGATGAAACTCCAGGACCACATCTGGGCCCGCACCTCGACGGGGAAGGCGCCGTCGGGGATGTCGCGCATCACCTTGAAGCCGGCCCAGCCGTAGTAGAACATCACGAGCACCAGCACCGTGGGCAGGATGGTCCAGATGGCCTCGAGGGTGACGTTGCCCTCGATCTGCGCGGGGTCGGGATTGCGGGAACGGCGGTAGCGCACGATGAACCAGACCATGGCCGTCGTCACGCCCACGAGCATGATCAGCGAGGCGCCCAGGATGAACCAGAAGGTGGTGTCCACCATTCCCGAGTAACTCGAAGCTCCAGACATCGTCATCCTCACCGGTAGTTGTAGTCGAGGAGCGTGATCCCCAGGACGACGGCCGGGATGGCCACCGCCGACAGGAACATCGCCTTGAACACCGTCTGTTCGTACTTCAGGTGCATGAAGAACATGATGATCAGCGCCGCCTTGATCGGGGTGACGACCATGGCGATGCCGATGCCGACGCGCCCGGGCCACAGGAGCGACCCGGCGACGGTGACGGCCGTGAGGATGAGCAGGGTCACCCACACGAGGATCATCACGCCGTCGGGCACGATGTGGGGCGCTTCCCCGTGGTGCTCAGCTGTCGTGTCGTGCATGGCAGCCCCCTAGTTCGTCAGGTAGAAAAGCGGCAGCAGGAAGATCCAGACCAGGTCGACCAGGTGCCAGTACAGGCCGGTGAACTCCAGCGTCTCGGGCCGCTCCGCGTTCACGGCGCCCGCCTTGATCTTGAAGGCCACGACGACCATCACGATCAAGCCGATGACCACGTGGATCCCGTGGAGTCCGGTCATCATGAAGTAGAGATTGAAGAAGAGGTCCTCGCCGTGGGGCAGTTCCTTCAGGTGCGCCTGGCCCGGGAAGATGTGGTGTTCGTACTTGGCGCTCCACTCGAAGAACTTGATGGTCATGAACATGAGCGACGCCACCATGGTCGCCGAGAGCATGCCGAGGGCGCGGCCCACCAGCCCGCGCTGCAGCGCCGACACCGCCAGCACCATGGTCAGCGAGCTCGACAGCAGCACCACGGTGTTGGTCACGCCCAGGAGCACGTTCAGCTCGCCCGCCGCGTGGTGGAAAGCCTCGCCGTGCATCGTGCGGTAGACGGCGTAGATCACGAAGAGCCCGCCGAAGAGCATCAACTCCGTGAAGAGGAAGAGCCACATGCCCGTCTTGGCCCCGATGGGGTCGCGGTGCTCGTGGGGGACGGCCGGCGCGGTGGTCGCGGCCGGGGGCGTCACGACGTCTCCTCCTTGGCCTCGGCCAGGATGCGGCTGAAGTCGTAGGGCGCGCCGGGATCCACGGGCGTCCGGGCGAAGTTCAGCTGGGGCGGCGGCGACGTGGTCTGCCATTCGAGGGTGGTCGAGCCCCAGGGATTGTCGGTGGTCTTCGCACCGCGCTGCGCCGAGACGATGAGGTTGATCACCATGACGATGATGCCCGTCGCCAGGATCCACGACCCGTAGGTCGAGATCATGTGGGGCACGTGGAACTCGGGCAGGTAGTCCGCGTAGCGCCGCGGCATGCCCATGATGCCCAGCACCAGCATGGGGAAGTAGAGGGTGTTGAAGCCGACGAATATCAGGCCCCAGGCGGTGATCGCCGTCTTCCGGTGGAACATGCGGCCGAAGATCTTGGGGAACCAGAAATGCAGGCCCGCGATGAACCCGATGCCTGCGCCGCCGAACATGGTGTAGTGGAAGTGGCCCACGATGAAGGCCGTGTCGTGCACGTGGATGTTCGTGGACAGCGCACCGTTCACCAGACCCGTGAGGCCGCCGATGGAGAACAGGAAGATGAAGCTCATGGCGTACAGCAGCGGCACCTCGAGGGCGATGGAGCCGCGGTAGAGCGTCGCCAGCCAGTTGAAGATCTTGATGCCCGTGGGGATCGCCACGAGGAAGGTGAGCAGGCTGAAGACCCAGCGCGCCGTGTCGCTCATGCCCACGGTGAACATGTGGTGGCCCCACACCAGGTAGCCGACGATGGCGATGGCCATGGACGACAGGGCGATGGCGCGGTACCCGAAGATCGTGCGCCGCGCGAAGGTCGGCAGGATCTCGCTGATGATCCCCATGGCCGGCAGGATCATCACGTACACGACCGGATGGGAGTAGATCCAGAACAGGTGCTGGTAGAGGATCGGGTCGCCCCCCCGCGCCGGATCGAAGAAGCCGATGCCGACGGTGCGTTCCATGAAGAGCAACACAAGAGTGATGCCGACGACGGGGGTGGCGATGACCTGGATCCAGCTCGTGGCGTAGAGGCCCCAGCAGAAGAGGGGCATCTGGAAGAAGCCCATGCCCCGGGCCCGGAGCCGGTGGATCGTCGTGATGAAGTTCATGCCGGTCAGGATCGAGCTGAATCCGAGCACGAAGGCGGCCATGACCGCCAGGGAAACGTTCGTCCCCGCGCGCAGGGAATAGGGCGCGTAGAAGGTCCACCCCGTGTCCGGCGTGCCGCCTCCCGTGAAGAGCGACATGACCGCCATCACCGCGCCGGCCATGTAGATGTACCAGCTCAGCAGGTTCAGCTTGGGGAAGGCCACGTCCTCGGCGCCGAGTTGCAACGGCAGGATGAAATTCCCCAGCACGGCCGGGATGCCCGGCACGATGAACAGGAAGATCATGATCACGCCGTGGAGGGTGAACATGGCGTTGTAGGTCTTCTCGTCGACGTACTGCAGGCCCGGGTCGAGGAGCTCGAGGCGCATCATGACACCCAGGCCCATGCCCACCATGAAGAAGGTGCCCATGGCTGCCAGGTACATGAGTCCGATGCGCTTGTGGTCGGTGGACTTGAGCCACGACCACAGGCCGGTGCTCCCGTCCAGGGGCGTGTCGAAGAAGGTGCCCGTGTAGCCCGGGCCTGTGTGGACGGCGGCCGTTCCGGCGGCTGCGACGTTGCTGTCAGCCATCAGATCAGCTCTCCTTTCGGCGCACGCGGCGGGTGGTGAAAACGAGGAAGATCACGAAAAACAAAACCGAGGTGAGCATCACCGTGGCGACGACCTTGGCCAGGTTGAACACGTAGGTGCGCCCCTGGGGGTCGTAGCTGAAGCAGAAGCGCAGTAGTCTCGCCGTGGTCGGCGTCACCTTGCCCCGGCTGGCCTCGTACACGCCCATCTGGAAGTCGAAGGGAAGGAACTGGGTGCCGTACAGGTAGCGCACCACCTTGCGGTCCGGCGACAACAGGATGAGTCCGCCCGGGTGGATGTACTCCCCCCCCACCTTCTTGTAGTGGAACCCGACGGCGCCGGTCAGGCGCTCGATGTTCGCCTTGTCGGTGGTGAGGAAGCGCCAGGTGTCGGCGGGTAGCGGGCGGCTGAGCTGACCCAGGTAGTTGGTCTGCTTGGCCTTGGCTACTTCGGGGCTGTCGTTGGGCTCGAAGCTCACGCTCAGGATCTGGAAGGGCTGCTTGGCCGGGTCGAGGTTGCTCTTGCCGAGGATGTCGGCGATCTCCGTCAGCAGCGGCGTGCAGATGCCCGGGCAGTCGAAGTAGACGAAGTTCAGGATGGTCGGCTTGTCGACCAGTTCGCCGATGGTCAGGGCGTTGCCGTCCTCGTCGACGACGACGATGTCCGCGGGCACGAACTCGCCGAGGTGCTCCTCGAAGTCGACCTCGTCGGTGGACTCCTGGGCGGCCACCGGCAGGGCCACGAGCAGGCTGCACAAGGCGATGAGCAAACCGCAGCGCCGGCGGGTGGTGTTCATGAAGTGGTTCATGTCGGAATCTCCCGGGCCGGCGCGGAGCGCGTGCGGCCGGTGCGTGTCGGACGGTGTCGGGTTCAGGGCCGATGGCCGTCCTGAGGGAACGGCCACGGCATCACATACTAATCTAGTGGGATATTGAGTCGCAATATTAAATTTTAATTTGGATCTTTTTTGTCGCGGATGGCCGGCGAACGGGCAGCAACCCTGCCTCCGGCTTATCGTATCTGTTCAGCGGCCCGCGGAGTCGCTACCATAGGCTGAAATACTCATGCGCAATATTCACGTGGTTTTCCCTCGAACCATCCGCCCGGGAGTGTCCCATGAAACGCCTGCTGCCGTTCCTTTGCCTGCTGCTCATCGCGCCGACGTTGGCGACCGCCCAGGACGCCGCCGTCAGCTACCAAATGCCACCCCAGGTCCTGGCCGACATGATCGACGCGCCGCCCACGCCCTGGGTCGCCGTCAGCCCTGACAACCAGTGGCTGCTGCTGCTCGAGCAACCCGGCCACCCGCCCATCAGCGAGGTGGCGGCACCGGAACTGCGCCTGGCCGGCCTGCGCATCAACCCGCGCAGCAACGCCCCCAGCCGTGAGCGCACCATGAACGGCCTCGTCTTCCAGCGCCTGGACGACGGCAAGGAGGTGCGCGTGAAGGGCCTGCCCGACGAGCCCCGCATCACCGGCGTGAGCTGGTCCCCCGACGGCTCGCGCATCGGGTTCGTCATCGCCATCGACGACCGCCTGACCCTGTGGTCGGCGGAACTGAAGAACGGCAAGGCCAAGCAGGTGACCCCCGACGACATGGCCCTCAACGGAGTGTACGGTCGCCCCTACAGCTGGCTGGCCGACGGCAAGAGCTTCGTGGTGCAGGCCCTGGCCGCCGATCGTGGCCCCGCCCCGGTGGAGCCCTACGTGCCCAGCGGCCCCGTCGTGCAGGAGAACCTGGGCAAGAAGGCCCCCGCCCGCACCCTGCAGGACCTGCTGCAGAACCCCCACGACGAGGCCCTGTTCGAGTACTACACCACCAGCCAGATCGCCCGGGTGGACCTCAAGGGCAAGGTGAAGCTGCTGGACAAGCCGGCGGTCTTCCGGGACGTGACGCCCTCGCCCGACGGCAAGTACCTGCTGATCGAGCGCGTGAAGCACCCCTACAGCTACTCCCTGCAGCAGCGCAGCTTCCCCCACAGCGTCGAGATCTGGAACCGCGACGGCGACCTGGTCCACCTGGCGGCGGACGAGCCCCTGCAGGACCAGATCCCCATCAGCTTCGGCTCGGTGGCCACGGGTCCCCGCAGCATGGAGTGGCGCGACGACGTGGCCGCCACCATCGCCTGGTGCGAGGCCCTCGACGGCGGCGACGGCGGGGCCGAGGCCGACGAACGCGACCGGGTCTTCACCCTGGCCGCCCCCTTCGACGGCGAGCCCACAGCCCTGATCACCCTGACCCAGCGCTACGGCGGCATGAATTGGGGCAACGACAAGTTGGCCTTCGCCGCCTCCTGGTGGTGGGCGACCCGCAACCTCAAGATCTGGCACGTGCAGCCGGACCACCCCGAGGTGGCGCCGAACCTGGTCCAGGACCGCTCCTGGCAGGACCGCTACGCCGACCCGGGCAACCCGGTCACCCACCGCAACGAATTCGGTCGCCAGGTCATCCTGACCGTCGGCGACGGGCCGACCATCTTCCTGGACGGCGCCGGCGCCTCCCCCGAAGGCGACCGCCCCTTCATCGACGCCTGGAACGTCGGGACCGACACGAAGGAGCGCCTCTTCCACTCGGAGGCTCCCTACTACGAGAACCCCGTCGAGCTGCTGGACGTGGAGAAGCGCCTGCTGCTGACCCGTCGCGAGAGCAAGACCGAGCCCCCCAACTATTTCGTGCGCGACCTGAAGACCGGGGATCTGGATCAGAAGACCTTCTTCCCCGACCCCACCCCCCAGCTGGAAGGCATCAGCAAGGAGCTGATCACCTACCCCCGGGCCGACGACGTCGACCTGACGGGCACCCTCTACCTGCCCGCCGGCTACGACAAGGACCGGGACGGCCCCCTGCCCGTGCTCATGTGGGCCTACCCCACGGAGTTCAAGAGCAAGCAGGACGCCGGCCAGGTCACCGACAGCCCCTACCGTTTCACCCGGGTGGGCTGGTGGTCGCCCATGATGTTCCTGACCCGCGGCTTCGCCGTGCTGGACGACCCGACCATGCCCATCATCGGCGAGGGCGAGGTGGAACCCAACGACACCTTCATCGAGCAGCTCGTGGCCAGCGCCCAGGCGGCGGTCAACGTGCTGGTCGACCGCGGCGTCGGCGACCCGGACCGCATGGCCATCGGCGGCCACAGTTACGGCGCCTTCATGGCGGCCAACCTGCTGGCCCATTGCGACCTGTTCCGGGCTGGCCTGCCCCGCAGCGGCGCCTACAACCGCACCCTGACGCCCTTCGGCTTCCAGTCCGAGGAGCGCACGGTGTGGGAGGCCCCGGAGATCTACTTCGGCATGTCGCCCTTCATGCACGCCGACAAGATCGACGAGCCCATCCTCATCGTGCACGGCGACGCCGACAACAACGCCGGCACCTACCCCATGCAGAGCGAGCGGCTGTATGGCGCCATCAAGGGCCTCGGCGGCACGGCGCGCCTGGTCATGCTCCCGTCCGAGAGCCATGGCTACCGGGCCCGGGAGTCGATCATGCACCTGATGTGGGAGACGGACACCTGGCTGGACCGGTACGTGAAGAACGCGCCGGAGCGGGTGTTGAAGGAACAGGAGGTGGGGGCGGGGTCGTAGACGGCGCCGCCCGATTCGCCGACAGGACGGTTTTCATCGGCCCCCGGCGCCTGCCGCCGGGGGCCTGCGCATACCCCGCCTCCTTGCCTTGCCTGCGCCCCCCGTCCAAGCTAGAATCCCCCCACCACCCCAACCCGGAGACCACCGTGACCCAGCCCCGTCGTACCGCACGCCTCGTCCTGCCGGCCATCCTGCTCATCCTGGCGGGCACCCTCGTCATGGGCTGGTTCGTGCTCGAGTTGAACAGGGCCCAGCACGCGGTGTACAGCGCCCTGCTCGAGCAGAAGATGGCCACCACCCGCAACGAGTTCCGGCTGCTGCTGCGCCCGTTCGGTCGCCAGCTCACCACTCTCGACGCCTGGCACGGGGAGGGCCTGCTGCCCGTGGCCGACACGGACGCCATGCGCCGTCTGATTGAGCCTTTGCTGGACCCCTCCGCACCGGTGGCTGCAGCCTACTTCGTGCCCGAAACCGGCCCGGCCCTGCTCCTGAACCGTACCGACGACGGCTGGCGCGCGAGCCGGGACGACGGGATGACCCGCGCCCCCTGGGTCGCCCGGACCCGCGAGGCCGAATCCGGCCGCCTCGTCTGGTCCGACGACGGCCCCCTCCCGGGCGACGGCCGCACGGGCCTGATCGCCGCCCGTCTGAGCGGCGGTCTGGTCATGGGCCTGGCCCTGCCCGAGGCCACCCTCGACGACTTCGCGACGAACTCCGCCCTCACGGAGAACGCGCTCCTGGTGCGCCGCCTCGGCGACGGCACCGTGGCCTGGATCACGCCCCGCGAGCACAACCGCCTGGAGTTGGCCTCGGCCGACGAACTGCTCACCTCCGGCCGGCCGGAGTACGGTGTCATCGGAGCCGCCCTGCGCGCCTGGGCGGACCGCGGCCACACTTACGACACGGCCTTCACCTTCGACCGCGACGACGGCACCTGGTGGTGCGTGCTCTACCCCGCGGAAGAAGGGACCGACCCGGGCGAGTTGGCCCTCATCGTGCCCGCGGACGACCTGGCCCGACGCCTGGACGCCTCGGCCGGCCGGGTCATCCTGCTCGTGACCGTGGTGCTGGTGTTGGCGGTCATCACGTTGCTGGGTCTGGTCCTGGGCTACCGTGCCCGCTGGCAGCGCGCCCGCCGCCGCCGGGTGCGCGCGCCCCGCACCGAGGACGAACTGCGCGCCCTGGTCGCCGCAGGTGAGAATGATCGCGTGGAGTTCAAATCGACCATGCGCTGGAATCTCCGGGCCGACAAGCCGGGCAAGGAGATCGAACTGGCCTGGCTCAAGTCCGTCGTGGCCTACATGAACACCGACGGCGGCGTGATCGTCCTCGGCGTGGACGACGACGGCCGGGTGCTGGGCATGGGCGCCGACGGGTTCCGCAACGACGACAAGTTGCTCCTCCACTTCGAGAACCTCATCCAGCAGCACGTGGGTCTGGAACACGCCGGACGCGTGCGGGGTGAGCTGCGCGACCTGGACGGCGAGCAGGTCTTCCTGGTGTCCTGCGCCCCCGCTGACGAGCCCGTCTTCCTGCGCAAGGGCGAGGACGAGGATTTCTACGTGCGGGTCGGTCCCAGCAGCCGACGCCTGCCCGCGAGTCGCGTGCTCGACTGGACCCGGGAGCGCCAGGCATGAGCGGCCACGCCACCCTCACCCTCCACCGCGGCGCCAACGTCTTCGCCGAACGGCAGGACCTGCGCGCCAAGCTGGAGAAGGACCGGCAGGTCGTGCGCCTCGCGCCGGACCAGATCCTCCACCCGGTGGTCCCGTCCACGTACCTCGTGCGCCTGGGCAATCTGCGGGTGAGCGAACTGCTGCCCGACGGGCGGGAGATCACCCGGGCCGTGCTGCAGGCCGGCGCTCTGTTCGAGTTGGAGGCGAACGCCCGGGACGCGGCCCCTGCGGACGACGTCTACATCCTCAGCGACCTGATCCTCATGGCCCTCGGCGAGTCGAAGTTGTGGCTGCTGCCCCACGGTTTGTGACCCCGGTTGCGGTCCGGCATCCTCGACGCATGACCCTCACCGCCCCGCCGGACGTCCACCCTTGCGGGGATCGCTCGCCGCGGTGATGAGCCCGTCCCTGACGACGATGGCCTGCACCACCCCCACCGGTTTCTCGTAGGGCACCACCGTGTGGCCCCGAGCCCGCAGGCCGTCCAGGATGGCCGGATCGCTCCAACTCGTCTCCACGCGCACCTCGTCCGGTTGCCACTGGTGGTGCAGGCGCGGCCGGGCAACGGCCTGACCGGCGTCGTCCCCGAACACCAACGCCGACAGCAGCACCTGCAGGGTGCCGCTGATGATGCGCGGACCGCCCGAGGCCCCGGCGATGGCGATGGGGCGGCCGTCCTCCAGGACGATGGTCGGGCTCATGGACGACAGGGGCCGCTTGCCCGGCGCCGGCCGGTTACGATCCGACTGGACCAAGCCGTAGGCGTTGGCCGCGGCGCTGGTGGTGAAATCGTCCAACTCGTCGTTGAGCAGGAAGCCGAAACCGGGCACCTCCACGCACGATCCCCAATACAGGTTGATGGTCTCGGTGCACCCCACGGCCATGCCGTCCGCGTCCAGGACCGAGATGTGGCTGGTCCCCGCGTCGTGGGGCAACGGGGGAGCGGTGCCGTAATCGTCGGACGACCGCGTGTGGTCCGGATCGATCCGCCCGGCCAGGGAATCGAGGTACGCCGGGGAGGTCAACCTGGCCACCGGCACGGGGGTGAAGGCGTCGTCGGCCAGCCAACGGGCGCGGTCGGCGAAGGCGTGCTTGAACGCTTCGATCAGCAGGTGACGCCACTGCGGCGAGTTCGATTCGACGCCCGCGTTCAGGCCCCCCAGGCGCTCGAGCAGGCCGAAGACCTGCTGGGTGGCCACGCCCCCGCTCGACGGCGGCGGCATGGACAACACGCGCCAGGGCCCGAAGCTACCGGTGAGGGCCCGACGTTCGCGCACGGCGTAGGCCGTCAGGTCGACCCGGGTCATGGGACCGCCACCGCGCTCCATGGCGAGCAGGATGGCGTCGGCGATGGGGCCGTCGTAGAAGGCCGCCGCCCCGTCGCGGGCGATGAGATCGAGGGCCCGGGCGTGGGGTTCGTTCACGACGAGGTCGCCGACGGCGATGCGCCCTTCGCGCGCGAAGCGCGGCCATACATCAGTGAGGCCTTCGCGCAGTTCCGGATGATCCCGCCACACCCGGCCCATGGTCTGCGCCGCCTTGACGTGGAAGGCGTCGACGACGAACCCCTCGCGGGCGGCCCGGATCGCCGGGACCATCACCGTGGCCCGGTCCAGGGTGCCGTAGTGTTCGAGGGCGTGCAGCAACCCGGCCACGGTGCCCGGCACGCCGCAAGCCCGGGGGCCGCGCTCGCTGGCGCCGGCCGGCAGGTCCTCGTAGTAGTCCGGTCCGATGGCGGACGGGCAGGCCTCGCGGTAGTCCAGGGCGATGGCGCGACCGTCCGGATCGCTTGTCGACGGCGGCAGGCTGATGACCATGAATCCGCCGCCGCCGATCCCGCAGCTAAAGGGCCGAACCACTGACAGGCAGAACGAGGCCGCCACGGCGGCGTCGACGGCGTTGCCCCCGGCGTCCAGCATCCGCGCGCCGGCCCGGGAAGCCAGGATGTGGTCACAGGCCACGGCCCACTCGGTGTAGGCGGCGGCGTGGCCGGGTTCGTCGGCGGGCAAGGGAGTTCGCGAACAACTGCCGGCCATCGCCAGGCCGATCACCAGCAGGACTGCGGCGGCACGGCGGATTCTGTCTCTCATGGGGCCTCCGGCAACGATTCCTGGTGGCAAGGAATGCTGAGATCCACGGCATGGGGTCAGCCTACCACACCGGGCCCCGCGACCGGAGCTTGACGAACGACGGCCTCGCATGTCCACTGGGTAGGTCGGATCCACGGTTCCCGGAATGGGATGAGTGGAAAAGTGCCCCTTCAAAGAGGTAGGACGATGACCAAACGAAATATCCTGGCGGCGTTCCTCGTCACCCTCATGTGCGGCTTGCCCCTCGTGGGCGGCTGCGGCGGAGGCGGCGACGAGGAAGCCGCCGTGCCGGCCGAAAGCGCGGCGTCGGCCGAGGCTGCCGCTCCGACCGAGGCCACCGTGGCGGTCCACGACTGCGACGGCGCCTGTGGCATGACCAACGTGCCCGAGGACCAGCTGACCGAGATCGACGGCAAGTGGTACTGCGCAGGTTGCGCGCCGAAGGCCCAGGAAGAGGCCGACGAGGACCACTCCGGCCACGACCACGGTTAGCGGCAGTTTACTCCCGCAATCGCGTCACCGGACAGATCAGGACGCCACCCGACGAGCCGCGGCAGATCATGAGCGCGGCCGTCGGTGGCGTGTGCCAGGGACCGAAACCGCGACCCCGGCCGAACTTGACGCCAAGTCGTATCCTTGTTTCATGTCGGGATGACGACACCTCCGAACCAACCGGGAGAGACCCCATGAACCGCGCTGCGCCCAAGCCCCGCCTCGTCCTCTGCATCCTCGACGGCGTCGGCCACCGGGAGGGCCCCGGCTCCGAGGTGGGCAACGCCATCCGCGGCGCCGAGCCCGCCTTCTACGACTCCCTGTTCGCGCGGTACCCC
>JAUUZX010000329.1 GCA_030592025.1 bacterium
CGCACCGGTGGGCACGGCCGAGCTCCAGGGCTGCGGGTACGACGGCTGGTTCCTCGGCCACATCCACACGCCGGGCCCCGTCCCCGACGACGGCCGTCCCTTCTACCTGGGCTCCCTCACCGGACTCGACCCCACGGAAACCGGCGTCCACGGTCCCCTGCTGGTGACGGTCGGCGACGGCGGTGTCATCCAGCGGCAACGGTTGGCGTTGGCGCCCTTGCGCTGGGAACATCTCAACATCCCATGCGACCAGGTCGACGCCCCGGAGGATGACCTGCCCAGCGTGCTCACCGCCGGGCTCGACCACCACCTGGTGGAGCTGGACCTCGAACCGGGCACGGCCCTCGGCGTCCGCGTGACCCTCACCGGCGCCACCGCGCGCCCCGCCGCCGTGGTCAGCGCGGCCCGGGCCCTCGACCTCACCGCCCTGGTGACGGAGATCCACGGCGTCACTGTCTTTGTCGACCGTGTGGACGTGAACGTGCGAGGCCGACTCGACGTGGCCGCCCTGGCCCGGGGGCGGGACCCCGCCGGGCTGCTGGCCCGCCGCGTGCTGGTGCTCGAGGGCGACCCCGAGTGGGCCGACGAGGAACTGCTGAACCGTCTGCTGGACCGGGCCCGCGCCGCCGTCGACCGCATCGACAGGATCGCCGGTCTGCAACGCCTGGACGACGACTTCGACGACGACGCGCTCCGGGGCCTGGCCGCCCGGGAAGCCCGGCGCGCCCTCGACGGCATGGTCACCGCCGGGGAGGCGTCGCCATGAGGCTCGAACGTCTTCGCGTCGACCGGCTGCCGGGCCTGAGCGATCCCTTCACCCTCGAACCGGGGCCCGGCGTGAACCTGATCCTCGGGCCCAACGCCGTGGGCAAGTCGTCGGTGGCCCGGGCGGTGCGAGGGCTGTTCTGGCCCGAGCGCGAGGGGCGAGAGGGCCATCTGTTGACCGCCCGTTTCGCGGGCGCCGATGGTGAATTCGACGTGGCCCGCTCGGGCGGTCCTTCGGTGCTCTGGTCCCGGGACGGCGCCCCGGTCCCTCCGCCGACCGTACCGGCCGGCCACCTCGCCGACGCCTACCGACTCAGCGCGGTGGACCTGCTCGTGGAGGACGCCGGCGCCACGGACCACGCCCTGGCCGCGGAGATCCGCCGGGCCATGACCGGCGGGGTCGACCTGGACGGCCTGATCGACGCCATCGCCGCGCCCCACAAGGGCACCGCCACCCAGCTGGCAAGATCCTGGCAGGATGCCGAGGCGAAGGCCCGCGAGGTCGGGCGTCGGCAACGGGATCTGGCCACTGATCAGGCGGGCTTGGCCGCCCGCGAGGAACGCCTGGAGGAGGCCCGCGGCGCCCGACGTCTCGCCACCGCCCTGGGCACGGCCCTGGCGCTGGACGACGCCCGGCAGGCGGCGACGGCCGCGACGGCGGAGTTGGCGGCGTTCCCGGCGGCCATGGTCAATTTGAGCGATCGCGACGCCGACATCTTTGCGGACCGCCTGCGTGAGGAAGCGACGAAGGCGGAGCGGATCCAGGCCCTCGACACGCGTCTTGGCGAACTCGCCGACGACCGGGAGTCCCTCGGCGCCTCGCCCAGGGAACTGGACGACGCCCTCGCGCGCCTCGAGGCCCGCATCGTCGCCTGCCGCCAGGCCGCCGACGAGCTTACCCGGGCCGAGGCCCGATTGGCCGCCGCCGAGTCCGCCTGGCAGGAAGCCCGCACCGCGTTGGCCGACCCGACGGCCCCACCCGGGGGCGATCTCCCCGACGACGATGCCTTCGACGACCTCGTCGCCCGGCACCGCGCCGCCCTCGGGGCCGCCGCGCGCCGTGACGTCCTGGACGAGCTGAAAAAGAAACTGGGTGGAGCTCCCGGCGCGCGCGGCGGGATGGCAGCGGCGATCATCGGCTTCCTGGGGGCGGCGGGATCATGGCTCGCCGCGGGTACGGACCTGGCACCGGCCCCATGGCGCTGGATCCTCGTCGCTGTGGGCGCGGTGGTGGCGGTCGTCGGCGCGGCGGGCTGGGCCCGGGGCGTGCGTGACCGTCAACGCGCCGCCGTCCTGGGGGAACTCGTGAGCCTCCGCGGCGGCATCGCGGAACCCGAATCGGCCGGCCCCTGGACCCTCGGCCGCACCCTCGACGACGGCGGGTGGCTGCGGGATCTCGACGCCCTGCGCCGCGCCGCCGACCGGCGCGCGGACCGGCAGGCGGCCGTCGGCGCAGCGGAGGCCGCCCGCAGGGAATTGGCGGAGCACCTCACGGCCTGGTCGTCGCTGATGGCCCCCTGGGGAGAGCCGGCGCCCTCGTCCGCGGCCGAAGCCGACGCCCAGTTGGCGGTCCTGCACGACCGGCGTCGCCGCCTCACGGACCTCACCGATCAGGAACGAACCGCCCGTGAGGAACGGGCAGCCGCCGACGCAGACCGGGCCGAGTCGCGCCGGCAAAGGGAGGAACTGCTGACCCGCCTGGACTTGCCGACGACCACTTCCGAGCCCGGCCCCGTGCGCACGCTGGTCGACCGGTTGCCCGATTGGGGCAGCGCGGGCCGGGAGGCCGAACGGCAGATCGTCCGTGTCGGGGATCTCGAAACCGCGCTGACGGAGACCGGGCAGGCTCACCTGGCGGACTTGCCGGTCGACGAACTCGCCCGTCGGTTGACCGCCGCCGAGGCCCTCGCCGACGACGAACCCCGGCTGAACGACGAACTGGCCGAACTGCGGGTGCGTCTGGCCGACGCTCTGGACAGTGACGAACGGGGCAAGGCCCTGGCCGAGGCCGAGCGCGGGCGCGACGACCTGACCGTCTGGCGCGATGAAGCCCGAGCCCGGGCCGCCACGTCGGCGCTCCTGACCGAACTGCGCGAGGCCCACGACGAAATCGTCACCCCGCCCCAACTCGACGAAGCCGCGCGCCTGTTCAGGGCCTTCACCCGGGGACGCCACGGCCTGACCGTCGCGCCGGGTCCCGACGGTCCGGTCTTCAAGGTGGAGGACCACCACACCGGCCACTGGCTCGACCTCGCCGCCATCTCCGACGGCACCCGCGCCCAGCTCCTGCTCGCGGTGCGGCTGGCCTTCCTCGCCCACATGGAATCCGGGGTGCGGCCGCCCCTCTTCCTGGACGAGTCCCTGACCACGGCGGACCGACCGCGCCTGGACGCCATCGTCGGTGCGCTGGGTGAACTGGCCGCAACGACGGGCCGGCAGATCTTCTACCTCACGAGCCAACCCGACGACGTCGCCGCCTGGCGCGGGGCCCTCGCCAAACAGGGGCTATACGAACCCAAGGTGCTCGACCTGGCGGCCATCCGCGGCCGCGGCGTCACCGCCGGTCCCGACGAACTCGCTCCGCCCACCCAGACCCGACCAACCGCCGCCAACACCCTCGACCTCACCGCCTACGGCCAGGCCCTGGGCGTGCGGCGCTTCGACCCCCGCGAGGGATGGACCCTGACCGACACCTTCCACCTGGCGTCTCCCGACCAGGGGCTCATCGGCCGGCTGCGCGAATTGGGCCTCGACCGGGCCGGGACTCTCGCTGGGGATCTCGACTCCGGCACCGGTCTGCTC
>JAUUZX010000264.1 GCA_030592025.1 bacterium
AGCGGGACAACTCAGAGCTTGGCAACCTCGCCCTTGAACTGCTGCAGCACCCGGGGGTGCGGCGTCTGGGCGACGACCTCGCACTTCAGCCGGTCACGGCCCCGGAGTGGTCCCGGGCCGAACTGGCCGGTCGTCTCTGTGAGCTGAGCGCGGGCCCCGCCGCGGCCTCCCTCACGGCCGCCTTCACCCTGGTGCTCGACGCCCAACTCCAGGGCGAACCGGTGGCCTGGGTCACGTCCCGGCCCGCCACCTTCTACCCGCCGGACGCGGCGGCCTGGGGGATCGACCTCAACGCCCTGGTGGTCGTCCGCGCCCGGGACACGCGGTCGGCGGGCCGGGCCGCGGACGTGCTCCTGCGTTCGGGGGCGTATGGGCTGGTGGTGCTCGAGCTGGGGACGAGCGCCGCCATGCCCACGCCCCTGCAGGGCCGCCTGGTGCAGCTCGCGGCCAAGCACGACGCGGCCGTGGTCTGCCTCACCGACAAACCGGCTGACGCGCCGTCGCTGGGCTCCCTCGTCTCCCTGCGAGGTGAGACCCGGCGTCGGCGCGCGACCGGCGGCTTCACCTGCGATCTGCGTGTGATCAAGGACAAGCGCCGGGGCCCGGGCTGGACCTGGCAGGGGAGCCACCGTGGCCCCGACGGACTCCACTAGGGGCGTCACCCGCGCCGACCAGCTGGTCCGTACCGACCGCCTGGCCTGCGTCGACCTGCCCGCCCTGCCGCTGCAACTCCTGCTGCGCCGCCGGCCCGAATGGCGCGACCTGCCCGCCGCCGTGGTGGCCGAGGACAGCCCCCAGGCGCCGCTGCTGTGGGTGAACGAGCCGGCCCGCCAACACGGCGTGCTGTCGGGCATGCGCTACGCCTCGGCCCTGTCCGTGTGCCGTGACCTGCAGGTGGCGCCGGTGTCGGAGCAGCGCATCGTCGCGGCGGTGGCGGCGCTCCATCGCCTGTTGTTGAAGCACAGCCCCCGGGTCGAGCCGGCCCGTCACGAGCCCGGGGTGTTCTGGCTCGACGCCGGGGGTCTCGAACGCCTGGCCGGCGCGCCCCGCCAGTGGGCCGAGGACGTGCGCCTGCGCCTGCGTCGCTCCCGTTTCGCCGCCGGCGTGACCGTCGGCTTCACCCGCTTCGGCACCTACTGCCTGGCCCGGGTCCACCGCCGGGTGGTGGTGGCCCCCGCCCCCGCCCGCGAGATCGCCGCCTGCCGTGGCGTGCCGCTGGTACGCCTGGACCTGGACCCGCGTCTGCGTGACGACCTGAACCGCCTCGGCGTCGTCACCGTGGGCGATCTCATGGCGTTGCCGTTGTCGGGCCTGACGGCGCGGTTCGGTCCGGCCGCCACCGAGATGATGCACCTGGCCCGGGGCCTGCGCTTCGACCCCCTGCAGCCGGTGGTTCCGGTGGAGCCGCTGCGGGCGATGGCGGAGTTCGAGGAGCCGGAGACCGACGCCTGGCGCCTGCTGTTCCACGCCAAGCGTCTGCTGCACCCGTTGCTGGACAGGTTGGCGGATCAAGCCGAAGCCGTGGTGCTGCTCCACCTGGACCTAAAACTCGCCGATCGCGCGTCCACGACGCGGCGGGAGAATCTGCGCCCGGCGGCGCCGTCGTTGGACGCGGTGCTGCTCATGGAGCTGGTGCGGCTGCGGCTGGAGGTTTGCGACCTGGCCGCGGGGGTGGAGCGGCTCGAGCTGGAACTGGAGGCGGTGGAGGCCACGTCGGCGACCCTCGAGTTGTTCCAACGTCGGCCGCGGCGCGACCCCGAGGCGGCCCTGCGCGCGGTGGCCCGGGTGAGGGCCGAGTTGGGGGACGGGGCGGTGGTGCGGGCGGAGTTGCAGCCGCGGCATCTGCCGGAGGCGTGCTGGCGGTGGGCGCCGGTGGAGAAGCTGGAGCTGCCGGCCCCGGCGCCGCCCCGGGGCCGGGCACCCATGGTGCGGCGGTTGTTGCCCCGACCGCGGCCGTTGCTGGAGGGCGGGGCGGATTTGGCGCGGACCAGCGGCGAGGCGTTGGTTCGGGCGGCGGCGGGTCCGGGGAGCGCGCCGGCCGAGGTGCGCGACCATGGGCCGCACCTGCTGTCGGGGGGGTGGTGGGCCGGGGAGACGCGGCGGGTCTACCACTACCTGGAGGCGGAAGGCGGAAGGGTGTTGTGGGTGTTCCATGAGGACGGACGGTGGTACTTGCAGGGGATGGTGGAGTAGGGGGGAGCCCAAAAACGTATCGTGTTCTCTTGAATGCGCGCCGGGTACCTTGTTCTTGAGTTGGGAGACCAAGACAGGGGGATTGCCATATGAAGACCGAGACTTCCACCTCGTCGGTGTCGCCGGCCGAGGACCAGGCGCCCGAGATCAAGTACTGCGACCTGATCATGAAGGGGGGCATCACCAGCGGCGTGGTGTACCCCAGGGCCATCGTCGAACTGGCGAAGACCTACCGGTTCAAGAACATCGGCGGCACGTCGGCGGGGGCCATCGCCGCAGCCGTGGCGGCGGCCGCCGAGTACGGTCGCGACTCCGGCGGCTTCGAGAAACTCGCCGACGTGAGCGAGGATCTCAGCAAGAGGCTCCTCAGCCTCTTCCAGCCGGCAAAACCCTTCCGGCCGCTGTTCAACGCCTTCATGGGGATCCTGAACCACAAGAGCAAGGTCGCCCGCGTCCTGGCGGTGATCGGCGCCCTGATCCGTGGCTACGCCGGCTGGGTGCTGCTGGGCGTGCTGCCGGGCCTCGTGCTGTTCGGGTTCGCCTGGCGGTGGGGCCGCTCGCCCTCCGACTGGTTGTTCGCCGCGCTCATGCTGCTGGTCGGTCTGGTGCTCATGCTGAGAAGCCGGATCCTCAAGACCCTCCTCGACGACCTGCCCAACCACTGCTACGGCATCTGCCCCGGGGTGAGGAATGACGAGACGGTAGGCAAAATAGCCCTCACCGAATGGCTCAGCGAGACCATCAACGACATCGCCGGCCTGGACCCCAGGGGTGATCCCCTCACCTTCGGTCAGCTGATGGGCGAGGGCGAGGAACCCGACATCAACCTGGTGATCATGACGACGAATCTGACGTCCGGCCGACCCCACCGCATCCCCTTCGACACGAAGATCTTCAGGTACAGCGAGGCGGAGTTTGCGGGGCTCTTCCCGAAAAAGGTCTGCGCGTGGCTGCGCGCGCACTCGGAACCCGTCGCCGACACGGGAGCCGAAGCTAACGATCTGCGGAAGCTCCCGCGGACCCCCGATCTCCCCGTGGTGGTCGCCGTGCGCATGAGCCTCAGCTTCCCCATCCTGCTGGCCGCGGTGCCCCTGTGGGCGAAGGACTACACCTACCGCGAGAAGGTCGAGCAGGAGATCCCCCGCCGCTGCTGGTTCTCCGACGGCGGCATCAGCAGCAACTTTCCCATCCACTTCTTCGATTCCATCTGGCCCCGCTGGCCGACCTTCGGCATCACCCTGGAGAAGTTCGACAAGGACCGGCACAAGGAGGACGAGAAGGCCTGGCTGCCGAACCACGCGCGTCAGGGTATCCTGAAGGAATTCGTGACGATCGATTCGACGGTGGGCTTCCTCAAGTCCATCATCGGCACCATGCAGAACTGGCGCGACAACCTCCAGACCATCCTGCCGGGCTACCGTGAGCGCGTGGCGCACATCCGCCTGGACGACAAGGAGGGTGGCCTGAGCCTCAACATGGATCCCGAGATCATCGAGGCCCTGGCCAAGCGCGGCCTCGACGCCGGCATCGCCCTGGAGAGGGACTTCGACCTGGAAGCCCATCGTTGGCGGCGCTGGGTCGTGTCCATGGCGCGGCTCGAGGACCTGATGGACCAGGCGGTGGACGCGTCCCGGGATCTGCCCAGAGCCGGCGAGGGGTACAAGACCTTCATTCCGCGCTACGGGCAGGCGCCGACGGAGTACAAACAGACTCCGGAGTGGCTGACGAGGTCCGACGCGAACGCCGGCGATTTTGCGGATCTGGCGAAGAAGTGGACCGAGGAACGGTCGTTGCGGGGTGGGGACATCCCGAAGCCGGAGACGGACATCAGAATTGTTCCGAAGACGTGATCGGCCTGTCGCTGCTGCAACCTGTCCGTGAATTTGTGGTACCATCAAGAAGGTCGCCGCGGCGCATGCCGGGGAGAACCAACATGCTGATCCCTATCCATTCCAAGAGGTGAATCCCCATGTCCATGAAACCCGTTGGAGCGACTGGAGCCATG
>JAUUZX010000260.1 GCA_030592025.1 bacterium
ACAAGCCGGGTCGGGTCGTGTGCACGAGCAGCGACGGGCCGGGCAAGCGCCTGGTCGAGGACTTCCTGCCCAGGGATGTGCCGGGTCTGCGCGCGGCCGGTCGTCTCGACAGCAAGACCACGGGGCTGCTCCTGATCTCCAACAACCCTACCTGGAACAACCTGGTCTCGGTGTCCAACAGCCTGGAGCAGGAGTACCGGGTGCAGGTGGACGGCGAGTTGAACGATCTTGAGATCGGGGTCATCACGGCGGGGGTGCATCTGCCCACTCTGGGATTGTTCCGGCCCCTCTCCGTGAAGATCATCGAAAAGATGAGCGGCCGGACGGTCCTGCTCATGATCGTTCGCGAGGGCAAGGTCCGGCAGTTGCGGCGCATGTTCACCTCGTTGCGCCACAAGATCACCCTGATGCGCAGGACCCGCATCGGCGAGGTCCGTCTCGGCGATCTGGCGTCCGGTGTCCTGCGGTCCCTGACCGAGGGTGAGGTGGCCTCCATGGAAGAGACGCCGCCGGTCGGCGAGCCGACGGAATCCCCCCAGGAATAACGCGTTGGTTCGACCCACCGGATCGTCGCTGCAGGGGTGCGACCTTTCCGGGCGGGGGGATCGTGGCCGGCGGTGCCGAATTCCCCAGTGACAACGATCGCGACTATCAACATCAACTAACTTCATGTCAATGGGTTATGGATGAATAACCATATGAATATGCGATACTTAAAATAAGGTAGAACAACTCGTATTGTCGTGCGCGGGGGGCGTAAGTTCGGCTGAGGCAAAGTCTTCTTTTTTAGTATGATATGGTGTTTGATCCGCCCCCGTGGAACTCCGATAGTAGGATGCAATCGGTGACCCAACGACATGTTGCCCACGCGGGAGCTTCCCCTCATGAACTCCGACGCCCTCAAGAGGACCTTTGTTTTCCTGACCGTGTTGCTCGCTCTCGGCGCCTGGACGGCTGCACCGGTGCAGTCCCAGACCGCGGACGATTGCCTCGATTGCCACGACGACGAGGAACTCACCAAGAACGTGGGCGGCAAGGTCGTCTCGTTGCATGTGAACATCGACAGGTTCCGGGCGTCGATCCATGGCGTCGAAGGGGTGGAGTGCGTCGACTGCCACCAGGACCTCGTGGATTTCGAAGGCGATCACGAGGAAGAGCTCGAGGACGTCGACTGCTCCATGTGCCACGAGGAGGTGGCGGAGGTCTTCGCCGGGAGTCTCCACGGCCAGGCCGTCGCGGAGGGTGTGGAACTTGCCCCCCGCTGCTGGTCCTGCCACGGCGCCCACGAGATCATGCCGGCGGCGGACCCGGGTTCGACCGTCAACCGTTTCAACATCCCGATCATGTGCGGCCGTTGCCACAAGGAGGGCACCGAGGTCGGCGACTTCTCGTCGGTGGACCAGGACAGCGTGCTCGAACACTACGCCATGTCGATCCACGGCGAGGGTCTGTACCGGCGTGGCCTGACGGGCACGGCCGTGTGCTCGGACTGCCACACCGCCCATGATGTCCGGCCCCATGAGGATCCGGCCTCGTCGATCCACCGGGACAACGTGGCCGCCACCTGCCAGCAGTGCCACGGACGTATCGAGGACGTGCACCAGAAGGTCATCCAGGGAGAGTTGTGGGAGTCCCAGCCCCACATGGTGCCCGCCTGCATCGAGTGCCACGAGCCCCATGAGGTGCGGCGCGTCTACTACGACGAGGGCATGAGCGATCCCGAGTGCCTGGGCTGCCACGGCAAGCCGGATCTGGTCTCGGCGACGGGTGCGGCCATGCATGTGGACCACGCGGAGGTCATGGACTCGGCCCACGAGAAGGTCCGTTGCATCCAGTGCCATACGGGGGCATCGCCCAACCACGAGCGGCCCTGCGATACGGTGCCCTCGCGGGTCGACTGCGCCATCTGCCACGCCGACCAGGTGGCGATCTACGACACGAGCATCCACGGCAAGTTGCGGGACCAGGGCGACCCCGATGCGCCGGACTGCCGCACCTGCCACGGCTCCCACGGTGTGCTGCTCCACAGCGATCCCGCCTCGCCGTCCCACGTGCGCAACGTGCCGGATCTGTGCGGCCGCTGCCACGACGACGGCGGCGTGGCCGACAAGCGTTACGGCGGCAGCCAGCACAGCATGGTGGCCAACTACAAGCACAGCGTGCACGGTCGGGCTCTCGACAGCTCGGGCCTCATCGTCACCGCCGCCTGCACCGACTGCCACACGGCTCACGCCATCCTGCCCAGCAAGGACCACGCGTCGAGCGTCAGCCGCGCCAACATCGCCGACACCTGCGCCCGCTGCCACCAGGGCATCGACCAGCAGTTCCGCACCTCGATCCACTTCACGGGTACGGCCACGGAAGAGCACGCGCTGCCCATGTGCAACGATTGCCACACGTCCCACGAGATAGCCCGGACGGACGCCGAGGGTTTCCGGCTGCAGATCGTCAACTCCTGCGGCACCTGCCACGAGGAGGTGACCGACACCTACTTCGAGACCTACCACGGCAAGGTCTTCGCCCTGGGCTATACGGCCACGGCGAGTTGTGCCGATTGCCACGGCCAGCACAACGTCCTGCCGCCGGGCGACCCCGCCTCGACCCTGTCGCGGGACAACATCGTCGCCACCTGCGCCCAGTGTCATCCCAAGGCCCACCGCCAGTTCGCGGGCTACCTGACCCACGCCACCCACCACGACAAGGACAAGTACCCGTTCATCTACTGGACATGGCTGGCCATGACCTCGTTGCTGATCGGCACGTTCGTGGTGTTCGGGATCCACACCCTGCTGTGGGTGCCGCGCTCGATCCAGGCCATCAAGCATTCACGACAACTGCGCAAGCAGGCCAAGGGTCAGAAGCAGTTCCGACGCTTCAACCGCTTGTCGCGCATGCTCCACATGCTCGTCATCATCAGCTTCCTGACCCTGGCCGTCACCGGCATGGTCCTCAAGTTCAGCTACCTGCCCTGGGCCCAATGGCTGTCCCGTGTGCTGGGCGGTTTCGAGTCGGCGGGCACCCTGCACCGTTTGGGCGCCCTGGCGACGTTCTTCTACTTCACGCGCCACATCATCGATCTGAACTCCCGGCGCCGGAAGGGCGGGAAATCCTGGGCCGAGTTCGTGTTCGGGCCCGAGGGGATGATGTTCAACAGCCGCGACGGCTACGAATTCGTCGGCACGGTGAAATGGTTCGTGGGCAAGGGCGACCGTCCCCGCTACGGCCGCTGGACCTACTGGGAGAAGTTCGACTACTTCGCGGTGTTCTGGGGCGTGGGCATGATCGGCGTCAGCGGCCTGATGCTGTGGTTCCCCGAGTTCTTCACCTATTTCCTGCCTGGTTGGTTCATCAACGTGGCGACGATCATCCATTCGGACGAGGCGTTGCTGGCCACCGGCTTCATCTTCACGATCCACTTCTTCAACACCCACTTCCGGCCGGACCGGTTCCCCATGGACCCGGTGATCTTCACCGGCCGCATGACGGTGGAGGAGTTCAAGGAGGATCGCCCCCGCGAGTACGAGCAGCTCGTGGCCGAGGGGCGTCTGGAGGAGCATCTGGTCGAGCCCCTCGAGGAGAGTTTCGTCAAGGTGCTGAAGGCGTTCGGATTTACGGCGTTGACCATCGGCATGTCCTTGATCGTCCTGATCATCTGGGCCGTGGTCTTCGGCTACAAGTAGCGGATAACAGCGAACCCGAAACGGGAGGCGCGTCTCATGTTCAGGGCAGGACTGTTGTGTTGTCTCATGGCCGTTGCGGTGGGTGCCGTCGGTGCGGAAGCGGTCCCCGGCAGCTACTGGTACGCCGTGGACCACATCACCAGCGCCGAGAATGACGCCCGGATCCTGGTCTGGGCCACCCTGCCGCCGGACTGGCACGGTCAGGAGATCACCATCGGTGAGATCGTGCCGGAGCCCGTGGCGATCCTCGAGGACACCGGCACGGGCAACCGGATCGTCGAGTGGGTGGTCGAGCCGGGAGGTCGCGACGTCACGCCGCTGAACGCCTTCTTCCACTACGACTTCGAGGTCACCGAGATCCCCGTTCGTCGGGAGATCGACCCGGCGGTGGTCGCGCCCTACGACACCGGCAGCGAGATCTACCAGCGGTACACCGTGGCGGAGACCTGGATCCAGACGTCTGGTCCGGTTCTGGACCGTGCCCGCACCATCGTGGGCAGCGAGGCCCACCCCTGGCACCGGGTCGAGGCCATCTACGACTGGATCGTCGCGAATCTCGTCTTCG
>JAUUZX010000248.1 GCA_030592025.1 bacterium
CGCGGATCCCGTCCAGTCGGCAGCGATCTCCCACTCGGCCAGGCGCTGGTCGATGTAGGCCTCGCAGACGTCGGAAAACTCGGGGAAAGACTCCCATGTATTCGCGTATGCACGGTCATAGTCCCGGTAGTTGACGTAGTAGCTGCGGTAGGAATCGTTGTACCCCAAGGGTACGAAGAGATCGAACGGCCCGATCGTCCCCTCGAAATCATTGTACGTGCGGGAATCGAATGCCCGCGTTGTGGACGTCAAGGTGTAGGAAGGCAGGAGCAGCTTGTAGTTATCGACGGGGTTGTCGAAGAAGGCGTGGAGATCGATGCGCAAGTCCGTGTCGGGCGTGAATCCCTCATTGTCCCAGTCCTCGGTGTAGAGGATGCCGCCGGCGGTGAAGGCCTGGATCGCGTCGGGGATGTGGTCGGCCTGAATCTCCAACAGGTCATCCATGGCCACGTCGTCGGGGCCGATCTTGATCACGTCATCGCTCTGGTCGTCCGTCTCGGCGAGCAGGGTCGTGATGGCAAGATCCAGGTCGTTGGCCGCGGCGATGAAGTAGGACGGCACCGCCTGCATCCGTGCCCGGCCTCCGTCGACCAGGGTCATGATGTTGCCCGTGTTCCGGTTCAGACCGTCGAGCATGCCCTGCTCGTCGTAGTCCGCGAACTGCACATCGTAGGCCACGGCCACCCCCAGGCCGGCGGCCAGCAGGCGGCAGGCGGAGCGCAGGACCAGGATGTCGGTCTGGTCGATCTCGGCGTCGTCCTCGTACTCGTCGCCCTGCATGCGGCCGGACACCTCGTAGACGAACCCGGCGTCGGACGCGACCGGGCCCAGCAGGGTGATCGCAGCCTCGACCTTGGGGAGCACGATATTCCGCAGGATGCGCTGGACCTCGGCAACCTGGGGCTCACCGGCGGCGAAGGCGTTCATGTTGGCCAGGGTGGCGTTGCGGACCAGATCGAAGGGCAGGTCGAGAGCCGAGGCGTTACCCGGCATGGCCATGAGCGACACCAGCGGACGATCGCCGCTCTTGTCGGCCCGCTCGAAGGGCGTGTGGACATCGAGGTAGGTTTCCCAGGCGTCGAAGGCGGCGTTGACGTCGGGATCCATGCTCAGGACCAGGAGGTCGCAGATGGCCAGACCGAAAGCAGCTTCGTTGTTGGTGTTGTCGCAACCATAGGCCTCGGCGTAGGCGGCGCGGGCGGCGCCGAAGTTCACGTCGTCGGGCTCGTCCGGATCGGGAGCTCCGCTTTGAAGGTGCTGGTAGAGTTTCGTCTCCAGCGCGTCCCGCGCGGCGGCGAGCATGCCGTCCATGTCGCTGCAATCGACGTCGATTTCCTCGGGATCTGTCGTGCTGCTGCAGGCAACAAGCAGGGCGCCCATCAGGCAGACGGATAGGAACATGGCGAGGAACTTGGCGTAGCGTGTCATCGTGGAACCCCCCAAAACCAGACAAGAATCATGTTGTATT
Organism: bacterium; assembly: GCA_030592025.1. The sequence continues at coordinate 1,469 of JAUUZX010000248.1, forward strand.
CTGAATATACATTACCACAATGAGGCCTACGAAATCAATCCCCGCAGGACCTCGGTCTCAGTTCTTCGATGACGTTACACCAAGCCCCACAACATCATGGCTCTCAGGGCCAACCCTACCCCGCCTGCGCCTGCTGACCGAGTTGACCCGACTGCAATTCGCTGTAGGCACCCCCGCGCGCGATGAGTTCCCCGTGGGTCCCCGTCTCCACGATGCGTCCCTGCTCCATGACGACGATGAGGTCGGCGCTCTGGACCGTGCTCAGGCGATGGGCGATGACGATGCGGGTGCACGCCAGGTCCTCCAGCGACTTCTGGATGAGGCCCTCGGTGAGGGTGTCGAGGGAGCTCGTCGCCTCGTCGAGGATGAGCACGGATGGGTTCTTGACCAGGGCGCGGGCGAGGGTGAGACGCTGGCGCTGGCCACCGGAAAGGGAGAGCCCGCCGTCGGAGAGGACCGTCTCGTAGCCCATGGGCATGGCCAGGATATCCTCGTGGATGTGGGCGAGCCTGGCCGCCCGTTCCACCTCGTCGAGGGTGATGGTCGGGTCGGAGAGGGCGATGTTTTCGCGGATCGACACGCCGAACAGGTACTGGTGCTGCATGACGATGCCGAGGTTCCGGCGCACGGAACGCAGGTCCAGCGAGCGGAGGTCGCGGCCGTCGTAGACGATGCGGCCGGTATCCGGCAAGTACAACGCCATCAACATCTTGGCCAAGGTCGACTTGCCCGCGCCCGTGCGGCCGACGAAGGCCACCATCTGGCCCGGCTCGATCTCCAGTGAGATGTTCTTGAGAACCGCCGTGCCCGGCAGGTAGCTGAAGGTCACGCCCTCCAGGGCGACACGACCTTCGAGATGGTCGACGACCACCGCATCGTCGGATGTCTGTTCGGGAGCGGTCTCGAGGATGTCGTCGATGCGTTCGATGTAGCTGCCCAGTTCCTGCATCCGCATGGCGGTCTGGACGAGGGCCGACAGGGGTCCGAGGAAGCCCGCGGCCAGGGCCGAGAGGGCGAGCATCGTCCCCATGGAAAGGTGGCCGCCCATGACCAGACCCCCGCCCACGATGAGGATGACCACCGGCGAGGCGAAGCCCAGGGCGCCGCTCGTGGCGCCCAGGAGGGCACCCAGACGGCCGCGGGCGATGGACACGTTGAGCACGTCGATGTAGTAATTCGTCCAGCGGTCGACGGCGCGGGTCTCCGTGCCCGACGCCTTCAACGTCTCCACCCCTGACAGCATCTGCACCTGGAAGCCCTGGCTCACGGCCTGCTTGGCGAGAGATTCGCTGGTCAGGTCGCGGATCCGTTGGCGGGAGACCAGGAAGACCAACACGCGCAGGAAGCCGAGCCCCAGCACGACCACGCCCATGATGGGGCTGAGGTAGAACAGAAGGGCCAGGTAGGTCATGACGAGGATGCCGTCGAGAGCCCCCGAAAGCGCCGCCGATGTGAGGATGTCCCGCACCGTGGAATTGCTGTTCATGCGCATCATGAGATCGCCGGCCGACCGCTGCTGGAAGAAGTGGTAGGGCAGCTTCATCATGTGGTCGAGGAAGTTGAGGGTCATCTGCACGTCGAGCTGGGTCCGCAGCTGGAGCAGGAGGAGGCTGCGGATCATGGACACCAGGAACTGGAAGACCACCATGAAACCCAGGGCGACGGCGAGCACCGTGAGGAGTTGGCTGTCGCTGCGGGGGATGACGCGATCGACCAGGGATCCCATCAGCACAGGTAGGCCCAGACCGAAGAGCTGGATCAGCACCGAGGCCACCATGACCCGTGCCATGACGTTCGAGTGGCCCAGGATCTTGCGGACGTAGTACCACACCCGCTTGGTGCCTGAACCACCGGACTCGAAACTCTCCGTCGGCGTGAACAGCAGCGCCACGCCCGTGAACTGCTGCTCGGCTTCCTCGAAGGGAATGTTGCGCCGGCCGAAGGAGGGATCGATGACCGTGATGTGTTGGCGACCGCGTTTCTCGAAGACGACGAAGTGGTTGAAGCCCCAATGGAGAATCGTGCCGGTCTCGAGGTACTCCAGGTCCTCCATGGCGATGGACACGCCGCGGCCGCGCAGGCCGAACTGGCGTGCGGCATCGACCATGTGGGACGCGGTGGTCCCATCCCGACCGGTAAGGGTCGCGACGCGCACGACCTCCAAGCCCACGTGCTTGCCGTGGTAGCGCAGAACCGTCGTCAGGCAAGCAGCGCCGCAATCGGCGGCTGTGGTCTGCTGGACCACGGGCAAACGTCGTCGTCCCGCAGACCGCTTCAGCAGTTTCAACGCCGGGAATCGATCGCGCAGGGTGCGCTTGGCGGCCACCCCGGGTACGTCGTGTTTCCGGTCAGTCATGGCGCCCCCCACTGATGGTCCTGAGGGCGGGCAACAGGGACAGGATGATCGGCTTGGAGTCCAGCCGCACCTCGAGGGTGCCCTGCATGCCGTCGTGGTAGGCCAGGGTGCGGGTTCCGTCCCAGAACCACCCATCCGACAGTTCGGCCTCGACGATCACGACGGGGCCGGAAACCGGCATCGCATCGGCGACGTCGGCCCCCAGGTACCGACGCGCTTCGTTGGGCCCGATCACCCCGTCGTTGATCCAGGAGATGTCGATGTCTCGGTGGGAGTGGCGGTACCCCGTGAGCTGGAAACGTGAGAAGAGCGTGTCACTCAATTGGGGGCGGAAATGACCCGGCAACCACGCGACCAGGGAAATCACCGGCGACTCCGCGTTGAGTGTCACGGCCACTTGGCCCGGCGTGATCCGCTCGCCTGGACCGACCTGAAGTTTCCGAACGACTCCACAATGGGGCGCGCGGATGACGTAGGATGGGAGATTGTGCCCAGCCACCTCCAGGAGGATGAGCGTGTCTCCCGCGGC
>JAUUZX010000041.1 GCA_030592025.1 bacterium
AGCTGTTGGCCAGGCTGAGCATGGGACGGCTGTGGGGCGCGTTGGGGAAACGGGCATCGGTGTCCGAACCGGGCAGGTCGGCGACGTCGGCCAGGTCCGGGTGGGTCGATTCCAGCTGCCGCAACTCCCGTTCGAGGGCGTCGAACTCGGCGTCGGTCAGCTCGGGGGCGGCTTGCCGGTGGTACAGCTCGTTGTGGCGCGCGATTTCCCCGCGCAGGCGGGCTATCTCCGCCCGGGCGTCGACCTGATCGTCCTGACCATCCTGAGCCATAGTTCTCCGGGCGGTCGCCACCCGGGTCTTGTTGCCTGGGGACCGCCGATCAGAAGGATTCCAACAGCGTGACGTGCAGCTTGGCCAGATCGAAGTCCACGGTGCCGGGGAACCCCACGGCCAGGGAGATGTCCCCCGCGGCGGTGCGGGCCAGGATACCCAACCCGTAACCCCGGGGCCACCCCTCGCGCCGGGCGAGCCGGGCGCTCTCGTCGAGGAGCGTTTCGCGGACCGTGACGTCAAAATACCCCACGTCGAAGAAGGTGTAAAGCCGCGAGCCCCGCGGTGGTCCGACCCGCAATTCGATCCCGCCCCAGGCGGTGCGGGTGCCGTGGAATTCGTCCTCCCGGTAGCCCCGCAGGGAGGCCGCGCCGCCAAAGCGGAACTGCTCGGCCAAGGGGGCCTCACCCTCGCTCCCGTCGAGCTGGCGGAAGGAGGCGCGGCCGAAGAAACCCAGGTCGCTCCCGAAGCGCCACTCGCCGGCCACGTCCACCTCGAAGATGCGCTGGGTGACCGCCTCGCCCAGGCTCGCACCCACCGCCGCGTCCACGTCCTCGGTGTCGGGCCTGAGGCGGCTCCCCCGCCTGGCCTCCTCGACGGCGAACAGCCCCTCCCATCCGCTACGGGTCCGGTCGCCCCGTCGGTGGAGCACCGCCGCCCGGGCCCGGGTGCGGGACGTGCTCTCCAGCTGGCCTGTCGGGTAGGTGGACCGGTCCCAGCCCAGGCCGAACTCCACGCCCCACATGGCCACCACCGGCAGACGCCAGCGATTGTCCAGGCGGAAGCGGGTGTAGCTGCCCCGCTGCACCTCACTGTCCACGGCCACGTCCGTGTCCAGTGGCGTGTTGAACACGAGGGGCTCGAGGTACTTGAAACCGAAGCGCGACTTGCGGTCACCGTCGTCCCGCCAGCCGATGGACAGCGCACGTCCCGTGCCGGCCATGTTGGGCAGGCTGAGATCCACCTGGCCGCTGAGTCGGTTGCCGCCCTCCTCGCCGCGGCTCAGGCCGAGCACAACCTGGGCCCGGTTGGGGCTGGGCTGCATGACGAGGGGCAGATGGACGCCGACCGTGTCCTCGGTCGTGGTCAGGTGCACCAGGGGCTCGCCCACCACGGCGTACAGTTCCCGGGCCAGCAACCGATCCCGCGCCCGGGCCAGGTCGGATTCCCGGAACAGGTCCCCCGTGCGGAGCCCCGAGGTACGCACGGCGAAGTCGGAACCCCGGCCCCCGGGCAGGCTGGTGGTGATCGGGCCGAGCCGGGCGCCCTCGCCCACGAAGAGCGTCGCGGTCAGGTCGACGGTGTGGGCCACCGAGTCCGGCGTGACCATGCGCATCACCCAACGGGGCCAGGGGCGCCCGGCCTCCGCCGCACCGGCCAGGACCTCGTTGACCCCCCGCTCCAGTTCGGACGCGTCATAGCGATCACCCGGCCGCGGCAGCCACGTGCCCAGGAGGTGCTCGCGGCCCGGAAAGTCTCCCCCGTCCACGGTGAAGGCGCCGATGGTCCAGGCCGGGCCCGGGTCCACCACCAGGGTGTCGGGCCGCGACCCGTCACCCCCAACGGCGAGGGCCACGATCACCTGCACCGAGAGGTGGCCCCGGACCCGCCAGCGGTCGGCCAGTCGGCCGGCGATGAGCCGCACCACGACGGTGGAGTCGTCCGCGGCCCCCCGGGCCAGAGCCAGCAGTTCCCCGGTGAATCCCTGCCAAGAGACCGAATCCGTTTCCGCCGGCGCCACGACGATCCGCTCCGCCGGCGGCAGGGCCCGCAACCAACTGCCGTCGGCCCCCACCCAGGCGTCGAGGTGCCCCGTGGGGTCCGGCGCGGCCAGGCGCAGGACGGGGACCGGAGCGGCGGCGGCCGATGCTCCCACTGCGAGGAGCAGCAGCAGGCCCACCAGGGGCGCCGGTCTAGAAGCGCGCGGTGGTTTCCAGCCTGACATCATGCTGCCACCTCCTCTCGCCCTGCTTGCGGGTGAACCAGCTGGCGCTCACGGTCAGGTACTCGGTGGGCTCCCAGGCCAGCCGCAGGTTCGACTCGACGTTGCGCCCCGTCACGGGGTAGAACCAGGGTCGCACGCTGCCCGCCGGCTCGTCCGACGTCACCTCGCCCCAGCGGACGTCGGCCTGCACGGTGAGGTCCCCCAGGAAGCGGTGCCGCCCCGAGGGCCGCAGGGCCGACTCGGACTGGACGACCCCCGACACCTCGTCGCGGCGTTCGATGCGCTCCGCCTGGAGGCTCAGGCGCAGGTCCGCGGCGAGTCGCAGGTTCCAGGCCGCTTCGTAACGGCGCACGAGGGACTCGTAGCTGCGGCGGGAACTCGCCGCGCTCTCCATGGTGAACCGGCGCTCGTCCTCCCGGACCCATCGCAGCCGCACCGACGAGACCCTGGACACCGTGATGTTCCCCGTCACCTGCAGGTTCCGGGTGTAGCGGTCCTCCGGGTCCGACGAGAACTGCCGGTCCCGGGACTGGCGGAAGTCGTAGATCCCCCGCAGGTCGACGGTCCGCAGGTGCTGCAGCAGGGTGAGTTCCTCCCGGAAGGTGACGTCCGCCAGCACGGCGTTTTCCCGGTCGAAGAGCACCGCCGGGTTCAGGGCCAGGAGCTTGCCGACCTCTTCGGTGGTGCTCCGTCCCTCGACCTGGGCCACGGTGAGGGACGACCAGGCGCCGTACCACTGGTCCGCTCCCAGGAACTTGAAGCCCTGGCGCCAATGGAGGTCGACCTCCACGGCCGTGGTGGCCAGGAGGCTGTCCGTCCCCGCCAGGATGAGATCGTGGTCCCCCTGCTCCGGGCCCACGTACTGCCCGTCGCGGTTGTAGTCCCCCTGCCCCTCGCCCACGAAGACGATCTGGCGATCCCGCACCTCGGAGCGGCTGTTGTCGACCCGGTAGCCCAGGGACCAGTCGCTGGCCGAACGGTCCCACACCCCCGCCAGGTTGACCCGGGCGAGTCGCGTCGATTCCTCCGCCATGTCCGGGCGCCGGATGCGGCGCAGGGTGCCCTCGCACACCAGGCGCATGCCGGCCACGCGACCCGTCGAGACCCGGCCCGTGGTGGTGCGGGAATCGCGTTCGTTGCGCCAGGCGCCCGCCCGCAGGGAGTCGGCCCGGCCGCGCTTGAATTCGGCCCGCCAATCGAAGGCCCGGCCCGACGCCGCCGCCAGGGCCGTGCTCCACTCCTCGTAACGGGCGCCGGCGGCCCGGTCCCCGGTCAGCGCGTCGTCCTGCCATTCCCGTTGCTGGTAGCGCGCCTCCGGCACCACGGGACCGACACGCCAGGCGACCCGGTGCCGCTGGAAGTGCCGCTCGATGTCCAGGGGATCGACGGAGTCCTCGGCGCGGGCCCTCTGCCACAGGTGCTCGCCCCGTCCACCGGCCAGTTCCCAGCGCCCTTCGCCGGCGGTTTGGGTCGCGGTCACCGAGGTGCCGTGCACCAGTTTGCCCCCCCGTCCCACCAGGGCGATGCGCCCGCCGCCGCTCCCCGTCTGCCAGCGCCCACGCAGACCCGATTCCCGCTCGCCCTCCTCGAGGAACCCCTCGCGGCGGGCCCGGTCCGCCAGGCCCCACGCGTCGTAGTCGAAGACGTTGCGCGAGAGCTGGAAGCCCCGGAAGCTGGCCTGCCGCGCGGTGTAGAAACCGTCACCGTCAACCTGACCGCCCAGCAGGAAGGGGCGTTTCGCCACGGTGGCCGTCACCAGCGTGGCCTGCCCGGGGTTGTCGTCGTCGTCAAGGGTCGACAGCAGGTTCAGGTCGTGGTTCGAGACGTCCCACTCGGCCCCCAGGTGGACCCCCGCCGTGTCGCCCAGGCTCGCGGTCATGGTCATGACCGAGCGGGATTCGGGCATGGCCAGGGGCCGCCCGATGCGGTAGTCGCCGACGCCGTCGCCCACGTGTTTGAAGACGCGTTCGCCGGTCTCGGTGATGCGGTCGAGGGTGTAGTCCCCCTTGCCCGACCCGGTCCAGTACAGGTTCAGGTTCCAGTCGCCGCCGTCCGGGTTGTGGACGTAGACCACCTTGCCGTCCTCCAGGGCCTGGTCGTAGGCCCCCTCACCGGTCGCGACCTGGCTGGCGCCGCTGGCCACCGCCTGCAGCGGGTTGTCGCCTGCGGCCCCCAGGATCGCCTGATCTCCATCGTCCAACTCGCCTGTGCGCAATCGGTTGGAATCATCCTTCTCACGTATGACGCGAACGCCGAAATCGCCCTCGATGTCGAACACCGGCAGCGTGAAGCCCGTACCTGCGCCCCCGCCCACGACGGTGCGGCCGTAGGGCCCCTCACCCTCCTCGTACTCGATGACGATGGTGGACTCGGCGGTGATGAGACGGCGGTACGTGAAGCTGACGGTGCCGGCCACGTAGTCGATGACGTAGTCCCGGTCGGCCCCCCTGGTGAGGACCTGCCCGTCGAGGGTCACCCGCTCCGAGCCCGCCACCACGAAGATGTTGCCGACCCCACTGCTGCCGGCCAGGTAGTAGGGACCCTGATTGGCCTCCTGGCCGCGAATCTGCAGGGTGCCGTAGAGGCCGCGTGGGGAGCCGGCCAGGGCCTCGACCCGGCCGCGCCCCGGCGTCACCTCGGCGGTCACGCCCTGAAGCTTGCGCCGGTAGTCGCCGAACCGCGTGCCCCGACGCTCGGCCACGAAGTCGCCCAGGGTGGCTGACCACGACCGGCTCCGCAGCTCGATGAGCACCTTGTCGATGTCCCGGAGTTCCTCGGTGTTGCCCTCGGGCACCACCGGCAGGTTGTCGTCGGACAGGAACGCCCGCACGGTGATGTCCTCGGTGAGCTGCCCGGCGATGTTCAGACGCAGATTCTGGTCGACGGTGAGCTCCCGGCGGGAGCCCGAGGCCACCTGCACCGTCTTCGAACCGCTCACCTGGAGATTGTTGGCCCGGGGCGCGAGGACCGGGGATGTCGGAGCCGCCACTGACGGCCCCTGGAGATCGCTGGACAGCGCCGGGCCCGTGACGACCCGGCGCAGATCGATGCGCGGGGTCACCGGCACGGGCAGGAAGCGGTAGGACACCACGACCACGGCCCGATCGCCGCCGGGGCCCGCCGTCGCCCGACGCCACGGGCGCAGGGGCACGATGACCCCGCTGCGCGCCCGCACCCGGAAGTCGTCGCCACGGGTCCAGGGGCAACCGTCGACACTCACGGTGACCGTCGCCGCGTCGATGTGGTTGTGGGACAGGGTCAGGAGCGCGCTGCCCGCGGGCACCACATGGAACTCGCGCTCGCGGGGGCGGTCAGCGGCCTCGGCCGCCCGGGTCAGGCACAGGCCGGTCAGCAGCAGCAGGAGGAGCCCCCCACCCCGCGCACGGCGCCGCATTATTCGTAGACGATCCGGTAGATGAGCACCGCCGACCGCATGCGGTCCGTCACCGCCAAACGGTTGTCCGGCCCCACGGCCACGTCCACCGGGCCCTCCAGGATGCCGGCCACGGGGAACTCTTCGCCGGACGAGAAAAGGAGGCGCTGCCGTCGGTCCAGCACGTGGACCCGTCCCGAGCCGGGATCGGCCACGAAGAGGTTGCCGAAGCGATCCGCGTCCAGACCCTGGGGCGCCCTGAAGGGGTTGCGCGGATCCAGGTCGCCGCCGACGACGTTCTCGAAGAAACCCAACCGGCCGTAGATGGCGAGGCGCTGGTTCCCCTGGTCCGTGGCGACGATCGAGCCGTCGGGCAGGAAAACGATGCCGCTGGGGTCGGTGAACTGGTCCTCGAAGACGCCGGGCTCGCCCAGGCGCATGGTGGGCTCGAGGAAGGTGTCCAGCAGGATCAGGTCCTGCTCCGCACGGTCGACGATGACCATGCGCCCGTCCCGGTCCACGGCGAAGGCGAAGGGATCGGCGTGCACCGCAGGATCGACATTGGCCACGTCGAGCACGCGATCGTGGTAGGTGCCGTTCAGGTCGAAGCGGTAGAGAGCCGCCGCCCCCCGGTCCAGGACGAGGACCTTGAACCCGTCGACGCCCACGTCCACCGGACGGTAGGGCCGCGCACCGGGGAGATCGAACTCGTACCAGCGCAGATTCCCCGAATCCAGCCCGTGGACCTTGCCCCGCTTCTCGTCGCAGACCACGAGGGTCCCGTCGTCGGTGTAGGTGCAGGCGGCCAACCCCTCGAAGGGGAAGTAGGCCTCCGCCGCCGTGTTCTCCCAGACGCGCAGGAATTCGAGGGCGACGGGGGTCGTCCCCTCGCGGGGCACGGCGGTCCGCGGTGACCTCACGCCATCGCCGGTGGCCGCGCTCACGGAGCACCCGGACAGGACTGCCAAGGCGGCCAGGTACGCCGCCGCAAGGACGCACGCCGCAAGGACGCACGCCCCTCGGGTCGTGCGCCGCTCCATCAGAAGCTCCGCGACAGGGCGCACTGGGCTCCGGGATCCCGCCAGGACGGCAGCATCTTCACTTCGAGGTTCATGCCCAGAACCTCGGCATCCAGGACGCCGGGCTTGCTGCCCGCGCCAAGGACCGCGTCCACCACCGAAACGGCGCGGTTCACCACGGCGAACAGGATCATGAAATCCCGCCGGTCGTAGGCGCTGTTGCCGTCGGCCCGCAGCTTCTGATAGCCCGTACGGCGGTCCACGTTGACCCACTGCCAGGTGTCACTGCCGGTGACCAGGGTCGGGAACGGTTCCTGGTTCGCCCGGGCCTCCCACAGGAGGAAGTCGTTGTAGGCGTCGCTGTCCATGTACTTGCCGAGGCCTTGCCAGTAGCGGTCGTCGTGGCTGCCGCTGGTGCCGGCGTAGAGGGCCGCCCACTCGTGGGACGAGTCCATGCGGTTGTCGCCCTGCTTGTCGAAGACGAAGTAGGCCGTCCAGATGCCCACCTCGATGCCCGCCATGAGGTAGGCCTTGGACCTCTGGCCGTTGACGAACTGGCCCGCGCCGGGCAGCAGTGCGGACAGGGCGCCGACCTTGGCCTTCTCGCCCATGGTGGCCGAGCTGGCCCCATCGTCGCCGGGATCCCGGTCGGTGCCGCCGCTGCCGCCGATTTCCGGCCGGGGCTCGTCAAGACCGTCGCCGCCGATCTGATCGAAGGCGCGCATCTCCCCCACTCCGATACCGTGCCAGGACCCCGTGGCCGCCGTGCCCAGCACCTCGCGCTCGGCGCGCAGGAGCGCACCGCCGCTGCCGGTGGCCCAAGCCGCGTCCGTCGGCAGGAGCAGCGTCAACACCAGCGCCGCCGCGAGGTAGCCACAGGTGGCGAGTCCTACTGTGTTCTTGGTCGTCCTCAAGATGGCCCTCCCGGCCGCTCGTGCCCCTGGGGCACCGCTCCACTTTCCCTTGTCAGAACCAGACTCTCTTCAGCAGAACCAGACCTTGGCGCCGACCCTGCCGCGGTACGGCCCCGTGGGCGCCGTCACCAGCTCCACCTTGTGACCGGCCACGGCCATGCTGTCGCTGCGGTCGCCCATCAGTCCGCCCAACCAGGCCGTCTCCAGCACACTGAACACCCGCAGGCCGATGTTCAAGTAGAGCCAGCGGTCCCGGGTCGCGTAGGCGTCGTTAGCCTCGGCCCGCATGGTGCGGTAGATCTCGCGATTCTTCGACACCCAGGGTTGGCGCAGGTCGCTGATGGCGTGGGTCGAGATGTAATCGTACTCCGGCCGGTCGACGCTGGCGCGCTGGTAATCGTCCCAGCCGAAGATGAACTGGTCCCACTTGCCCAGGTTCTCGTAGTACTCCCGCCGGTCCTCCTCCTTGGAGACGTACAGCGACAGGTGATCCAGATCGCCGATGTCTCCCATACCACGGACGCCGGGGAAGTAGATGGCCCCTTCGCCCGAGCGCTCGATGTCCACACTGCTGAGGTTGTACCCCTCGAAGAGCAGCGCGTCCGAGTAGTGGTCATCGGCGAATTCGTAGTAGAGATCGGTGAAGTCCTCACCGTCGCCATGGTACTTGGCCACCTGGGTCCAGGCCAGGATATCCAGGGCCATGAGGGCGAAGCCCCGCTTGTGCCCCATCAGCACCTCTCCCGCCCCCGGCAGCACGGCCGAGGCCAGCATCTTGAGGCCC
>JAUUZX010000157.1 GCA_030592025.1 bacterium
ATCCTCTCCTCCGCCTCGGCGATCTTCGCGTGGCGACGATTCTGCTCGTTCTTGCTCAGGGGCCGACGACCGTCGACGGCCACGGGGCGCGCCCGCTTCACGACACTACGGACCGCCGGCGTCGCTGCCGCCTTGTCCTCGCTCCGCCGCCGCACCCACTCGCCCCAGTTGCCCAGGAAGTGCCGCACCTGGCCGCCGGTATCCATGTCCGGAAAGACCACCAGCTTCTCGACGATCTTGTCCAGGAAACGCCGGTCGTGGGAGACGACAACGAGGGTGCCGGTGTACCGGGCCAGAGAGGCTTCCAACGATTCGCAGCTGCGGATGTCCAGGTGGTTGGTGGGCTCGTCCAGCAGGAGGGTGTTGTGGCCCTCCTTGATGAGGCGCATGAGGGCGAGCCGCCCGCGCTCGCCGCCCGACAGGCGCGCCACTTGCCGGTCGTACAGGTCCTCGCCGAAACCGAAGGCGCCCAGGACCGAGCGCAGTTCGCCGACGGTGGCCAGCGGATCGACGGCGGCGATCTCCTGGATCACGGTGTTGTGGTCCGACACGCTCGCCAACTCCTGGTCGTAGAAACCCAGGTCCACGTTGTGCCCCACCACCACGCGGCCCCGGTCGGGCACGACGCGACCGGCAAGCATCTTGAGCAGGGTCGACTTGCCGCAGCCGTTGGGCCCGACGATGCCGAGGCGGTCGCCCTTGGACACGTGGAGATCGAAGCCCGCCAGCAGCGTGCGCTCGCCGTAACTCTTGCCCAGGTCCATCGTCTCGAGCACGGATCCGCCGCTGGGGCGCACCGGCTCGAGGGCGAAGCGCAGCAACCCCGGTTCGGCGCCGGGCCGCTCGAGGCGCTCCTCCTTGTCCATGAGCTTGCGCCGCGACTGGGCCTGCTTCGTCTTTTGCCCCTCGATGTTGCGGCGGATGTACTCCTCGGTCTGGCGGAAGCGATTCTGCTGGCGCTGCCAGGCGGCGAGGTCCTGCTCGTAGCGCAGGCGGTGCTGCTGGTCGAAGAAGCTGTAGTTGCCGCTGTAGGAAACGAGGCGGCCCCGGCCCAGGTGCCAGGTGCGGGTGGTCACCCGGTCCAGGAAGTGCCGGTCATGGGAGACGATGACGCAGGCGGACCGGCTCTGCTCGAGCACGCCCTCGAGCCACTCGCAGGACGTCAGGTCCAGGTGGTTGGTGGGCTCGTCCAGGAGCAGCACGTCGGCGTCGGCCAGGAGCACCGAGGCCAGGGCGGCCCGCCGACGCTCGCCACCACTGAGGCTGTCGACCGGTGTGCCCCAGGTGGACGACGGCAGGCCCACCCCGTGCAGCGCCGACTCGAGGCGGGCGCGCACGGTGTAGCCGTCCAAACGCTCGAACTCCTCCTGGAGGCGGCCCTGTTGGGTCACGAGATCGTCGTGCTCGGCGGCGGGCGCGTCGGCCAGGCGGTGGGCGACCTCGGCGAGTTGGGTTTCCAGTTCGCGCTCGCAGGCGAAGGCCGCGTCGGCCACCACGTCGAGGAGCCCCTCTCCCGGTCCCGCCTCCAGGGTCGAATCCTGGCGCAGGCTGCGGATGCTCACCCCGCCGGCCATCTGACGCGCGCCGCCCTGCAACTCGAGCTCGCCGGCGAGGGCGGACAGGAGCGTCGTCTTGCCCGTGCCGTTGGCCCCGACCAGGGAACAGCGAACCCCCGCATGCACGGCGACGTTCACGGCCCGCAGGATGGGCTCGCGGCCGTAGTCGAAACGGGCGTCCTGCAGGGCGATGAGGGACACGTGGGCGCTCCCGCGGTCAGGGATCCTGGTGACGGCGACGACACCAAGCTAGTTGATAGGTGGGCAAGAAAAAAGGCCCCGGACTCTGGGGGCCTTTTTCCGATGTCCGGTTCGACGTCGGCTAGTTCGCTACCTGCGGGCTCTTGCGGAATTTCAGCGGCGAGAGGCCGCAGCGATCCTTGAACGTCCGCGAGAAGTGGGCCAGGCTATTGAACCCGCACTTCTTGCTGATGTCCTCCACCGACAGGTCAAACCGACGCAGCAGGCATTTGGCGTTCTCAACGCGCACCTGGATCAGGTAATCGCTGAAACTCATGCCGACTTCCGAACGGAACAGGTTCGAGAAGTAACCGGGGGACAGACTGACCATCTTGGCCATCTTGTCCCGGTTGATGTTCTCGTGATAATGGGCCAGCACGAACCGGCAAGCGTACTCCGCCCGGTAATCATGCAGGGCACTCGTTGCATGCACGGTCTCGCCATCTTCGCTCAGGAGTGCGATGTCAGGCAGGCTGTCCTGCCACAACTGGTCATTCCCCGGCAGGTTCGCCAGGGCCGGATCCAACGGCGCGCCTTCGGTCGACGGGTTGGCCCCGAGGAGTCCGTTGGCGGCCACGGCGGCCTGAGGCTGATGCCGTGCGAGGTGCTCGGCCACGAAATGGGCCGTGCGCACCACATTGTCCCGACGCGCGATGAGAACCGGCGCCTGTGTGCGATGCTCGAACGGAGCCAGGGCGGCTGGCAAGGCCGCCGGCGTCTCCGCCGCGTACACGAAAATGAACGCCGCCGAGGCCAGAGGCTCGACGCCGTCTCCTTGCGGCAAGCGCCGCATCAGGATCTGGGAACCGAAAAGGGCCAGGCAAAGCTCCGAAGGATTCGCCTCGGCCCGCGGGCAAAGGAACAGAATCTTCTGGCTCTCTTCCCTGCCCTGCACAATCCGCTTCGCGATCGTAGGAAACTCGATCACAAACCCGGCCCAGGATTCCTGCTGGACTTCAAAGCGTTCTTCCACGTTTAACCCCCCAAGCTGACTTCTTGGGCAGCGCAAATGATGTAACTAAACGGCAAATTTAAGGATCTAACGTTGCTTATCATACGATCTCGGTCCCACTTGTGTCTATCAAAAAACAAAGACAATTAACCTATTCTTGTTGAGGGGGTCGTCGCAGAACCTTGTTAGTCCGTGACTTGATTTTTGTTGCTGTAAATTCAGTCCCCGGAGAGGCCAACCCCAACCTCGAAAACTTCCTGTATCCTATGCCCGCAAACGTCAAATACCTAAGTGAATTGGATATTCAGCGAACAAACACGATCCGGCGGGTCACGCTCCAGTCGTCGAGCTGCAGCTTGCAGAAATAGGCGCCCGACGCAACCTTGCGGCCGTAGGCGTCGGTGCCGTTCCAGCGCACCGTGATCTCGCCCGATGCCTGCGAACCCTCGTGGAGAGTTGCCAATTCCTGCCCGTTGATGCTGTACACCTTCACCGAAATGCGTGGCTCGCCGGCGTTCCAGGGGACCGCAGCCTGCAGATCCAGGTTTGCCGGGCGGTCCTTTGCTTCGTCCCACACGAAGGCCTCGCCCATGGTGGTGGGCACGCGCAAACGGAAGTTGATGGTGTCATGGAACGGGTTGGGCCAACCCCGCAGCAATTCGGGCGACAACTCCAGCGGTTGCCGGGTGGCTTCCCGCGCGATCGCCGCGGCCTCGGGGTCGGCCACAAGCGCGGCGGTTCCCGAGGAAGCCTGGGCCAGGGCCACGGCGGAGCGGACCGGATCGCCCGGGGCGGGTTCCACGGTCAACTCCACGGTGGCGGTGCGCCCGTCCAGGGACCGGAGGGTCAGCTTGGTCGTGTCGGCGCTCCGGGTGAGGATCCGCAACAACTCCGCAGACGGCTTGCGGAACCGGAATTCAAGGGTTCCCGTGGCGTCGTGCCGGTCGAGCCCCGCCAGCTTTGTGTAGGGGCTGACGCTGTCCCGCGCGAGGCGCTCCGGAGCCGTTGTCGACCAGGGCAGGCTGGTCTCCTGGCCCTCGTCGGGGATCCAGGTGATGCGGTCGGGGGCTCCCAGGGGGCGGGAGCCGAGACTGAACAGGTCCGGGTCGTACAGGCCACAACGGCCGGGCTTCACGTCCACGGTCAGAACCAGGCTTCTGCTGCGGTCGAGGCGCCAACGAAAATCCGAGGGCCTGGCGCCGCGGCACACGGAACACGTCGGCACGACGATCCAGGGTACCCGCCGGCCATCCACCGGATCGGTCACACCGTCACGCACGACCTGCGCCTCGGTGAGGGCCCGCACGAGGCCCAACCATGAATCCGCTGCGCAGACGGCCATCGCCACCGGCTGTTCGCCCAGTTGGATATCGAGAGCCTGGCCGTCGAGAACCGAGCGTCCGCCACCGGTGCGGGTCGGGTCGTCCAGGAGGGCGACACCCACCCAGCGGGCCGGAGACGCCGGACCCTCCACCCGGGTCACGAAGGCGTGGGCGCCCCGTTCCGAAGACACGCCCGTGACGCGGTGCCGCAGGGCGCGCACGTTCACCTCGACCCAGTCCGAACCATCGGAGGTGACGCGCCAGGATCCGGTCACGCCCTCGAGGGCGGCAAAGACGGTGGTCCGCAGATGGGCGTGGCCCCAGTGGTAGAACTCGGCCCGGCCGCCGTCAGGCCTCGTCGTGGCCACCATGGCGTCACCGATGGCGGCGTAGTCCTCGTCGATGCGACCGTCGCCGTCGTTGTCGCGACCATCGAGACGGTCCTCGTCGACGCGGCCGTCGTCATCGTCGTCGGCCCGGGCGGCGAAACCCCGGTGCCCATTCTCCTCGCCGTCGGCCGAACGGCCCACGAAGGCCACTCCCTCGCCTGGTCGATGCCGGCGCGATGGCGTGAACACGCCCATGACGACCTGGGCGCCCGTGGCGCCGTCCCGGATGACGAGCGACCCGTCGTCGGCGATCTCACCGGTGAGCCCGGTCGTGAGTTCGAAGGTGGAGAGTATGTGGACGGGTTCGGCCATGGCCGGGCGCAGGGCGGACGGGCCCGGCGTCATCCCGAGAAGGATGGCGACGAAGATCCCCGCGGCAAAAACCAGGGAACCCAGCCGGTGTTGTGGGCGACCGATCTTCATGGGCGTGATACTAGGCCGGTCCGGGGTCGGGAATCAACCCCCCGGGGAATATTCGCCCCTGCGCACGCCTGGGGCGCGATCGCGGGGCAAATGGGGCGACGGGGCCGCCCTGCCGGCGGCCTACTCCTGGTCCTCCGTGTCGGGTGCGGTGTCTTCGGTGACCGTCTCGTCGGCGACGACGTTCTCGTCGTCGTCGTCTGCGGCGAGTTCCAGATTGATCTTCGCGATGCCACCCACCTGGTCGCCTTTTTTCAGGTTGATGATGCGCACGCCCTGGGTGTTGCGGCTCTGCTGACTGACGGTGTCCAGGGCGATGCGGATCATGATCCCGCGGCGGGTGATGACCATGAGTTCCTCACCGGGCCGCGTGTCGCGGATACCGATGAGGGGGCCGTTGCGATCCGTGCACTTGATGGTGATGAGGCCCTTGCCGCCGCGTTTCTGCACGCGGTACTCGCCCACCGGGGTGCGCTTGCCGAAGCCGTTGCGAGTGATGGCCAGCAGGGTGCAGTCGGGGCAGTCCTCGCTGACGA
>JAUUZX010000370.1 GCA_030592025.1 bacterium
ACGGGATCAGACGGCCGCGGTCACCCAAAGGCAAATCGGTGCGCACGGTCAGGCTGATGGTGGTTTTCCCCGCCTCCATCGAGAAGTACTGCCCCTCCTCGAAGAAGACCCGCGGGAACATCAGGGTCACCTCGCCTTTGCTTTTGTGGGTGAAGCTCACGGTCTGGCCCGCTTCCACCCCGAGCAGGCGCGGGATGGTCAGGGCCACCCGGTGTTTTGCCGGGCCGTACAATTCGAAAACGACCTCGGCGCTGTCCTCGACTTCTTCCCGTTCCAGTTCCTCGGGTCCGGGCATGGCGGTTCCGGTTGGTTCAGACATTTCCTACCTCCATCTTGGGGTCCCCCGTATCTCCTACGGCTTCTCGATGATCATCTTGGGCGGGCTGTCCCCGACGGCGAGTTCGAGGATCCCGTCGCAGAAGACCTGATACAGCACGGGGTGGGAGCCGTCGGTCATCTGCGTCGTGTCGACCGTGAACGTGGCCTCGTTCTCGATCTCGGGGAGATGGACCAACTCGTCGGTCCCCGTGTGCCAATTGGTGGGGAACCAGACCCGCACCCCCTGGGGATTCTTGTAGGTCGCGTTCTTGAAGGTCACCGTGTCCCCGTCGTGGAGATCCTCCTGCTGGGACGGCACGACGACCCCCACGTCGTTGGTGCTGCCTCCGGCACTGGCCGTCACGACCTGGATCTCAATGGTATATGCGCTCATGGCGTCGTCCCTCCAACCATGTTCGCGCGCCGGTTCCGCCTCACCGGGAGCGCTGGATCAGGGCATGGTACCTCACGTCGGAACGGAGGTTGCGGAAGCCCGGGTACTCTTCGATCATCACCAACGGCACGCCCGTCTCCAGCGCCCGCTCCAGATAGGCCAGAGCCTCGTCACGACGGCCGAGGTCCTCGTAGGATGCGGCCACCGTCACCGCCAGATCACCGGTCGGTTCCCCCATCGCAGCTGACTGCTGCAGGAGCTCCAGCGCCCGTTCCTCGTTGCCCAGGTACGCGTGGTAGCTCGCCACGTCCGCCAGCAGGGTCCGGTTGTGGGGATTCTCGGCGATGCGTTCCTCCCCCATGGCCAGGGCGTGGGCGTAGGCCACCCGCGCCGAGTCCTCGTAGCCCGGCGACCAGCGGGAGGCCTCGGCCAGGTTCTGCCAGACGGCGTACTGCTTGGGCTCCATTTCCAGGGAGTTCCGGTAGGCGACCATCGCGTCTTCGTAGCGGTGGTTGTAGTAGTAGAAGGTGCCCAGGTTGTTGTAGCAACCGGAGCTGGGTTCGATGGCCAGGGACTGCCTGAACAGATCCTCGGCATCCGGGTCGCCGCGCCCGTAGAAAATGGCTGCTCCCAGATAGTTGTAGCCGATATGGTTGCCTGGGGCTTCAGCGATGAGCTGGCGCAGGATGGGTTCCGCCGCGTCGAAATCGCCGGTCTTGATGTGGTGGTACCCCAGGTAGATCAAGGCCGGCACGTAGCCCGGCCGCAGCGTCGCCAGCCGCTCGTAGAACTCGATGGCCTCCGCCGGTCGGCCCAGGTTGTCCAGGGATTCCGCAGCCTCCTCGAGCAGGTAGGCGTGGTCGGGGTCGACCGCCAGCCCCCGCTCGTAGGCCGCCAGAGCGCCCTCCCAATCACCGCCGGCGGCCTGGATCTGCCCCAGGTACCAGTGGCCCCAGGCCATGGTCGGGTCGAGTTGGATCGCCCGTTGCAGATGGGCCAGGCCCGTTCGCGCCAGCTCCGGATCGTCCTTCCTGTGCTCCCTCCACAGGGTGTAGCCGTACTCCGCGCGAGCCCGGGCGAAGGACGAGTCCGCCGCCACCGCCCGGGAAAGATGGGCGAGGGCCAGGTCGAGGCTGACCGAATCGACGTCGGCCAATTTCCGGGCCTGGAGGGACCCCATGCCCGACGCGTAGGCCAGGAACGCCGCCGGCACCGATGTGCACCCCTTCGCGGGCATCACCAGGGCCCTGGGATCGGCGTCGGGGTCGAGGGCACCGTACACCCAGGTGGCCAGATCCTGTTGCCAAGTGCGCAGGTTGGCCGTGGCGTCCTCGAACTCCCTCTCGGTCCGTTCGCCGGTCCGGCGGTCGAAAACCGCCAGCCGCAGGTTGATGGTCGAGCCCACCACCCGCCCCGTGCCCGTGACCACCCGGTCGGCCCCCAGCTTCGCCTTGGCCTCGTCGTGGAAACGCACCTTGTAGCGGTTGACGTCACCGGGTGACGCCACCCAGAAAGCATCCGTCCCGCCCTGGAGGTCCGCGAGCTGGTTCGTGAGGCACCAGGCCAGCCCCTGCCCCAGATTCGCGTCGGCAGCCATGTCGCCGACGAAACTGAAGGGCAGGACGGCCACACCGATGGTGTCGCCACCACCACCGCCGGACCACCACCGCGTCGCGAATCCGGCGGCGGCCAGGAGCACCACGACGAGGATCGCTACCAGCGGCCAACGGCGCGGCCGTCGGGGCAGCGGCGCCGTGGGTGCGGTGCCCGCGGCGCGGGTCACCGGTGGTTGGGTGATGCCACGGATCTCGGCCAGCTCCGCCGCCAGCTCGTGGGCCGAACCGTAGCGCTCCGTGGTGTCCTTGCGCAGGCAACGGCCGATGACCCGCGCCGCCGCCGGCAGCAGGGCGTCGTCGTCCATGGGCAGGGTCGCCGGGTCGCCGTGGGCGATGGCGTAGAGTTGGGCGCCGTGGTCCTCGCCCGAGAAGGGCAGACGGCCCGTGAGCATCTCGTACAGCACCACGCCAAGGGCCCACAGATCCGCCGCCGACGTCACGTCCTCGCCGCGGGTCTGCTCCGGGGACAGGTAGCCGAAGGTGCCCACCAGCGCCCCCCGGGCCGTGTGCCGGGTGCTTCCGAGGAGGCGCGCGATGCCGAAGTCGAGGATCTTGACCTCGTCGTCGCTGGTGACGATGAGGTTGGCCGGCTTGATGTCCCGGTGGACGATGCCGTGGTCGTGGGCGCAGGCCAGCCCGAGGGCGGTCTGGCGCGCGTAGTCCACCGCCAGGTCGGGGGTGAGCGGACCGTGGGCGAGGCGCTGCTTCAGGGTGGCGCCGTTGTACCAGCCCATGGCGATGAACCAGGTGTCGTCGTCCGCCTGACCGATCTCGTGGACGGTGCAGATGTGCTGGTGGTCGAGGCCGGCCATCATGCGGGCTTCGCGCAGGAAGCGTTCGATGGCGCGGGGGTCCGAAGCGAGATCCGGGGGGAGAAATTTCAGGGCGACCTGGCGGCCGAGCAGCGTGTCCTCGGCCTTGTAGACGCGCCCCATCGCCCCACCGCCGAGAGCGGCACCAACCCGATA
>JAUUZX010000301.1 GCA_030592025.1 bacterium
CCTTCTGCCCCTGCTGATCGAGAAGCTGGGTCTGTCCCTTTCCATGGTCGCGCTGCTGGACATCGCCCGGAAGATTCCCCAGCTCTTCAACCCGTTCATCGGGCTCCTGGCCGACCGCGTCTGCGTGAAGTACTTCGTCATCCTGGCCCCGGTCGTGACGGCGGTGTGCATGAGCCTGCTGGGGCTGGCGCCGTCGTTCCCGGTGCTGTTCATCCTGCTGCTGGTCAGTGGCGTCAGCGCGGCGGCTTTCCACGTGCCCGGCCCGGTGCTGATCAAGCACTACTCCGGGCCCAACAGCGGCCGGGGCATGAGCTTCTACATGTTCGGCGGGGAGATGGCGCGCACCCTGGGTCCCCTGTTGATCACCGCCGCAGTTTCCTGGTGGGGGCTGGAGGGTTCGTTCCGGGTGCTCCCGGTGGGGTTGGTGGCCTCCCTCGTGATGTTCTTCCGGCTGAGGAAACTGCAGCCCATGGCGCGCAAGCGGCGTCAAAAGGACGGTGTGGACCGTCGGGAACGGATCCGCCGGATGATGCCCCTGTTCACCGGTCTGAGTGGGTTCCTGCTGTTCCGCATGGGCCTGAAGTCGGCCCTGACCCTCTATCTGCCCACCTACCTGATCAGCCAGGGGGAATCATTGTGGACCGCCGGGGCGGCTCTTTCGCTGCTGCAGTTCTCCGGGGCGGTGGGGACCCTCGGGGCCGGCTGGATCGCCGACCGCTTCGGCCACCGTCTCGTGCTGATGGCCGTGACGCTCCTCACTCCGGCGGCGGCCCTGGGGTTGACGTTCCTCGACGGCGCCCTGACGCTGCCTTTCCTGGTCATCACGGGAGTGCTGATCTTCGCGTCGAGCCCCATCCTGCTGGCGCTGGTCCAGGACACGAACACGTCCCGGCCGGCCTTCGTCAACAGCCTCTTCATGACCCTGAACATCGTCATCAGCGGCCTGGCTGTCCTGTTCATCGGGACGATGGGGGACCACTTCGGCCTGGCTTCGACCTTCAGGATAGCGGCGGGGATGGCGGCCTTGTCGGTGCCGTTCGTGTTGCTGATCCCCGACTCGCGGACCCGATAGGGCTCCGGTGACGACGGGCCCATGGTCTCATTGCCAACACAGGTCCGGCCCGACCCGTTGACCTCGATGGCCCGGCGGTGTCTATTGGTTCCCGTACAAGGCGCTCGGTTGCGGCCGGCGACTTGCCCCTGCAACCGCGAAGGAACCCACGACGACATGGCAGACAAGCTCGTCCTGACCTACCTCATCGACGGCGCCCGCCACGATGTGATGCGCGACCTGCTCGCCGCCGGCGAGTTGCCGAACATCGAGGGCCACGTGGTGCAGCAGGGGACATTCCGCACCGCGACGACGGTCATGCCGTCGACGACCGGCCCGGCGTACCTGCCGTTCATGACCGGTTGCTTCCCCGGCACGCTGAACATTCCGGGCATCCGCTGGCTCGACCGGCGTGAGTACTTCACCAAGGCGTTCGGCAAGTACCGCTTCCGCAGTTACAACGGCGTCGAGGCGCCATGGTTCGACGACGACATGCCCCGTGAGCACCCGACCCTGTACGAGATCTTCGACCGGCCGTACAACATCCTCTCGCTGATCAACCGCGGGATCCCCAAGGGGCACAACCTGACCAAGTGGTCGAAACCCTTCTACTACCTGCGGGCGCACCTGACCGACGAGTGGCACAAGGTCGATGCGCTGGCCCACCGGCGACTGATGAGCTGCCTTGACCGGGATCCGGACTACGTGTTCGCGGTGTTCCCGGCCGTCGACTCCTTCTCGCACCTGCACCACCCCCATGACGAGGAGACCCTGCAGGCCTACCGCAATGTCGATCGCAGCGTGGGCGAGGTGGTCGCGAAGCTGCAGAGGCTCGGGCGTTGGGACGATACGCTCTTGTTGCTGACGGCGGACCACGGCCTGACCGCCACCCACACCCACATGGACCTGGGGCGGTTCTTCCAGAAACGGGGAGTCGACACGCTGACCTACCCGGGGATCTGGAAGTTGCGTCCGCAGGCTGCGGTGATGATCTCGGGCAATTCCCTCGGGCTCGTCTATCTGCTGCATGGGATGAATGGCGACCGGCCGCCGGAAATCGCGCCGAACGACGGGGAGATCAAGGCCTGCCTGGGGCCGGTGTGGGATGAACTGCTGGGTCGCGAGGAGGTCGACCTGCTGATCGCGCGCCGCAGTGATCGGGCCTACGCTGTGATGGCCCAACGGGGAACCGGTGTGATCGAACGCACCCCCGACGGCCTCGTCTACCGGCCCGAAACCGGCGACCCCCTCGGGCTCGGCGCGATCGAGACGCCGCTGAGCGATCAGGAGGCGCTGGCGGTGACCTTCGACACCGAGTACCCGGATGCCCTGGTCCAGATCGACAACTGCTTCTCGTGCTCACGCAGCGGCGACCTGGTGGTCATCGCGCGCAACGGGTACGATCTGCGCACGTCCTTCGAGTGGCCCGAGCATCACGGTTCCCATGGATCGCTGTGCCGCGAGCACATGCTGGTGCCGGTCATCTACAACCAGCAGGGCTGGACCGAGGGGCCCATGCGCACCACCGATCTTTTCAACACCATCCTGGAGTGGTCGGGTCGGCAACCCGTGGAGAACACTGATGGACGAATCATGCGTTGAACAGGCCGTCGAACCCGGTGCGGTGACACCGGAAGCCGGTGGTTCCCCCGAGAGACCCGGTGGGCGAACGATCCGCACCGGATTGCAGATCTTTCTGGTCGCGAGCCTGCTCGGTAACCTGTTCGTGTTCTGGTGGAAACGACCGACGGGCCTGGGCGAATTGTTCGCGACGGTCGACTGGTGGTTGCTGGCCCTGGCATTGCTGCTGGTCGGCATCGACCACGTCCTGGGCGGCCTGCGGTACAGTGTGTTGTTCAACGGGCGCATCATGCCGCGGATTTCGTTGTGGAACTGCATGCGCGCGAACTACGCCAACCTCTTCATGGGCATGGTCACCCCGGCGCAGACCGGCGGCGGCGCCGCGCAGATCTACTTCTTGTGGCGCAGTGGCGCATCGGTGGCCGACGGCATGCTCGCCACGTTGGTGAACTTCGCCGCCACGCTGGTGTTCTTCCTGGTCGGCGCGGTCACGGCCCTGACCCTGATCCCGGACGATCTGTTCGACCCCCGGCTGACCGTGCTGGTGCGCGCCGGGTTCTTCATGGTGACCGGCTTGATCCTGTTGGTCTTCGGGCTCCTGCTGTTGCCACGGTTCTTTATGAGGCTGATCCGTCGGGTGTTCGGTCTGGTGCCGTCCCGGTTCCCGCGGTTGAGGCAGGGCAGCGACCGTTTCGTCGACAGGCGGCCTCGCGAGGTCGATGGCTTCCGCGCCGCCCTGCAGAGGCTGTGGCGCCGACAACCGGGCCTGCTGCCGGTCGTGTTCGGCCTGACCATCGCCCTGTTCATGAACAAGTACCTGATCGGGTACGTGATCGCCTGTGCTTTCGAGAGCAACGTGCCGCTGGGGATCTTCATCTGTCTGCAGATCTGCCAGTTGTTCCTGATCTACTTCGCGCCGACTCCCGGCGCTTCCGGACTCGCCGAACTGACGTCGGTCTGGATGCTCGCCACGATCCTGTCCACCGGCACGCTGGTGGTCTACACCGTGCTCTGGCGGCTGACGACCACCATCATCGGCGCGATTTTCGGCGCGGTCGTGCTGTTCCGGGATTTGCGGCGTTGATATTCAGGCGGGCGGAGGGGGGGGCGCTCCCCGGGTCGCGTCCATGACCCCACACGGTCAGGCTATCTGTAATAACTCTTCAAAGCGCCGAAACTCATCCGCTCGTTGGGGACAGCGAC
>JAUUZX010000183.1 GCA_030592025.1 bacterium
ATGACCTGGAGACCCTGAGCCGGGTCGGCTCCGAGGTGGCTGACCAGCTGGCCAAGCGTCCGGGCTTCACCTCGGTCAGCCGTTCCTGGACCATGGATCGCCCCGAGTATCACCTTGTTTTCGACCGTCACGAATGCGCCCGGCACGGCCTGACGCCGGTGGACGTCTCGTACCAGGTGGCCGTGGCCTCCCGCGGGGTCCCGGTCAGCGTGATGCGCACCTTCAACCAGGACGGCGTCAAGATCCGCTTCCGTCTCGATGAGGCGTCCCGCGAATCCATCGACCGGTTGCTGTCCATCCCCATCCAGACCCCAGCGGGTGTTCAGGTGCCGTTGGGCGCCTTGGCCTCGGCGGAGAAGGTCTTCGTGCCCTCGGTCATCACCCGCAGCGGCCTGGCCTACACCACCAACGTCCTCGGCCTGCGTTCCACCGCGCCGGTGTCCTTCCTGTACGACCAGCGCAACGCGGCCCTGTCGATGGTCGACCTGCCGGCCGGGGTGACCGTGACCTCCGAAGGCGAAATGAAGCAGATGAACGAATCGTTCGGTCGTCTGGGCGCGGCCCTCCTGGTGTCCATCATCCTGCTGTACTTCACCTTCGTGATCATCTTCCGGTCCTACCTTGAGCCCGTCGTGATCATGCTCTCGATCCCCTTCGCCGCCATCGGTGGCGTGTGGGGGTTGCTGATCATGAACCGCCACGGCTGCATGCCCGCCTTCATGGGGTTCATCCTGTTGACGGGGGTGATCGTGAACAACGCCATCCTGCTGATCGACTTCATCAAGATCTACCGGCGGGAAGGGCACTCCCTGGACGAAGCGGTGAAGATGGCCATCCGGGTCCGCACCCGGCCGATCCTGATGACGGCCACGACCACCATCGTGGGCATGATCCCCATCGCGACCGAACAGGCCATCGGTCTGGAACGGCTCTCGCCCCTGGCGGTGGTGGCCATCGGCGGGCTGATCATCGGCACCTTCCTGACCCTGATCTACATCCCGGTGCTCTACATCCTGAAGGAGCGGGTGCAGGAGAGATTCAGCCGGGGTCGAGCATGAGAGGGACGACATTGATGAAATTCAGAACCCCCGTGGTGGCCTTGAGCGCGCTGTGCCTGCTGTTCCTTGTCGCCGCGGCCGTGGCCGGCGACGTGAAGCCGGACGACATCGTCGGTGTCTGGCTCATCGAGGACGACGGTGAGGCGGTCGAGAAGGTCGAGATCTATCGGAGCGAGGGCCTGTACCGGGGGAAGATCGTGTGGCTCAAGTCGCAGGAAGGGACCGACATCCCCGTCACGGACAAGAAGAACAAGTCGGAGGACCTCCGGGACCGGCCGCTGTTGGGCCTGGAGGTGATGAGGGGCTACGCGTTCGACGGCGAGGCCACCTGGCGGAGCGGCAAGTTCTACGCCCACCGCAAGGGCAGGACGGTTTCGCCGAAACTGACCCTCATCGATGAGAACCACCTGAAAATCCAGGTGAAGATCCTCTTTGTGAAGAAGAGCTTCGTGTGGGAACGGGTCTCGGCGCCCTAGGGCGCGGCTTCACCGTTCCCCAGCCAGCCGCGCCAGCGCCTCCACCAATGCCCGCGCCTTGTCCATGGTCTCATCGTATTCGGCCCCGGGGTCGCTGTCCGCGGTCACCGCGCCGCCCACGCCCAGGGTCGCCCGCCCGTCCCGGCACACCGCCGTGCGGATCACGATGTTCAGGTCCATGGCCCCGCTCCGGTCCAGGTAGCCGATGGCTCCGCTGTAGGGTCCCCGCTTGAAGGGCTCCAGGCTGTCGATGATCTCCATGGCCGCGATCTTCGGCGCGCCGGTCATGCTGCCGCCGGGGAAGCAGGCGGCGAGGAGGTCGATGGCGTCGTGGTCGGGACGCAACTGTCCGCGGACCGTCGACACGAGCTGGTGGACCGTGGCGTAGGACTCCACCTCCAGCAACGTGGGCACGTGCACGCTGCCCAGTTCGCACACCCGGCCCAGATCGCTGCGCACCAGGTCGACGATCATGATGTTCTCGGCCTTGTCCTTCTCGCTCACGGTGAGGTCGCGGCGCAGGCGCGCGTCCTCCAGGGGGTCGGCGCCCCGGGGCCGCGTGCCCTTGATGGGGCGGCTCTCGGCCAGGCCATCCTTCGTGAGACTCAGAAAGCGTTCGGGCGAGGCGGAAACCACCTGGTGGTCGCCCAGGTCGAAGTAGGTCGCGAAGGGGGCGGGGTTGATCTCCCGCAGGATCTCGTACAGCCGCCAGGGCGTTCCGGCCAGACGCGCTTCCAGGCGGTGGGTGAGGCAAATCTCGAAGACGTCGCCGGCCAATATGTATTTGCGGCATTGCTCGACCTTGGCGGCGTAGGTTCCCCGGTCGCAAGACGTGCCCACCACCAGCGGGCCGGGTGGGCGTGCGGGGGAGGGGTCGCCGTCGTCTGTCGACAACAGGTCCTGCCAGGCGGCGAAGCGGGCTTCCGCGTCGGTGATGGGGTCGGCGCCGCGGCCGGTCACCGTGAGGGTCGTCGTGCCGGTGGTGTGGTCGTGGGCGAGTACCTCGTCCGCCACCATGAAGGCCAGGTCGGGCAGATCCAGGTCGTCGCGGCCCGTGTCGGGAAGCCGTTCCAGGGCGTGGCCGGCTTCGTAACCGAGCCAACCCACGAGGCCGCCGGTGAACGGGCCCGCCGGGGTGTCGCCCCCGGGCGGTGGCGCGGCGTAGGCCTCCTGCAGTTGCCGCAGGGTCGTCAGGGGATCGGCGCTCCAGGTGCGCACCTCGGGCGGGTCCAGCACGGTGCCGTCGGGGCGGCGCCAGGTGGTGAGGGTCACGAGGAAGAGCGAACCGCCGGCGGCACCCCGGGCGCCCCGACGCCGTTTGGCCGTGAGTAGCGCGGGGGGATGGCCGCCCACGAAGGACCAGCGGCCCAGTCGCTCCGGGTCCAGGGCGCTGTCCAGGAGGAACGCCGGCCCCGCGCCCGCCAGGAGGGGAGCGCAGCGCCAGAGCGGTCGCCCCGGGTCGATGGATCGGGTCAGGGTGCGGGTCATGACTCCTCGGGGGCGTCGGTGTCCAGGACATGCCGGTCGTCCAGGATGTCGGCCAACCGCGTGCGGAGGGCCGTGACGTGGGTGCCCTCCCAGTAGAGTTGGTCGCAAGCGTCGCAAACATAGTACGTGTCGAGCCAGGCTGCGGTGCGGGGCGGGATGCGGTGGGCCACGTCGGCCTTGGCGACCTCGTTCACGGCACCGTTGCAGCGGGGGCAGCGGCCAAAGGGTCGGGCCAGGGGGGCCAGGCCGTAGCGCCGGACCACGGCGGCGGCCTGGCGGTCCGGGTCATCGTCGATGACGAGCATGGCCCTGGTCAGGAGGCGGCGCTTGAGCAGGGCCCGGTGACCGCTCAGGATGATCCGCCCCTCGTTGACGCCACGGCGCGCCACCTCGGGTTCGGTCCAGCCGGGGTTCCAGGTGGTGTCGAAGCCCAGGGTGCGCAGCAGGCGCGCAAGGGCGCCGAGGTGGGTGTCGCAGAGGAAACGGGCGTCGCCGGGGGTGCTGGTGGTTACGGGCGCCACGACGAGGACATCGCCGTCCCGCACCGGGGCGTGGAGGGCGCGGGGGCGGCCGTCGTCCTCCCGGCGCACGGACCCTATTTCGCCGTGGGGGATGTCCAGGGCCTCGATGGCGTCCTTCACCGAGGTGGATCCGGGCAGCCGTCGGACCACGCGCCGCCCCTTGGCGAGGGCCGCCAGATCGCCCTGGAAAACGAGCGTGATTGTCAACATCGTGCGAACCCCGCGCTGATCACCGAGTACCGTTTGACAGCCGCCCCGGGTGTGGGCTAGATTTGTCGACCTTACCCCGTTTACCCGGGGCAGGACCAAGCATTTCGACGGGACCGTCAGCCCCCGCCCGCGGCCCCGCACCTCGCCGGAGGACTTCGTGCGCCACAGGTCGAACATCCTCGCCGCCATCCTCGTCGTGGTTCTCTGCGCGAACGTGCGCGCCGAGCCCCGCAAGGACATGTACACCAACGTCGGCCTGCTGGGCGTGACCATCACCAACATGGGGTACATCGGCACGGCCTTCGACATCAACTACCGGCATCAGCCGTCGGGCGAGTACCCCCTGAACAGCAACGTCGAGCACATCTACCGGGGGGGCATCTGGGTCGGGGCCCGGGACCAGAACGGCGAGATCCACGTCTCGACCGGCGCCCAGGACGCCAACGGCCTGGAGGAGGGCGACCTCTTCCGGGAGTTCGACGCGTCGGACGAACTCGTCACCGTGTGGTCCAACAGCCAGAACAACGACAACTACAACCTCGCGGCCCTGGCCACCCAGCACATCAACTGCTACTTCGACGATTTCGATGTCCCCTCGGCGAACCACACGCCCCTGGGCCTGAAGGTCGTCCTGCGCACCCTGGCCTGGAGCGCTCCCTACGCCGACGACTTCGTCATCCTCGATTACACGATCGTCAACGACAGCGGCAGCGAACTGCGCGATCTCTACCTGGGCTTCTGGTGCGACACGACGGTGGGCAACACGGAGCAGTCCGACCCCTACGACAGCCAGGCCGCCGTGCGCTGGAACTATTACGACGACGTGAACGGCGCCTGGGGCGCCGCGAACCAGCGGCTGCCCGTGGGCTCGGTGGTCGAGGACGATCCCGGCATCTGGATGGCCTGGGAGCACGATCCGGACGGCGACGAGGGGCTGGCCACGAGCTGGATCGGCTACCGCCTGCTGGGCACGACCCCGGATCCCATGGCGGTGGAGAACCAACGCCCGGTGTCCTACAACGCCTGGAGCTTCCGGGGTGTCCCCGAGAAGGACGACTGGTACTTCCAGGCCGACGATCCGGACAGCATCCCCCAGATGGGCAAGTATCAGCTCATGAGCAACGGCGATTTCGACGTGGGCGAGACCCAGGAGGAGGACTTCACGCGGACGGGCAACTGGGTGAGCATCATTTCGACGGGGCCCTTCTCCAGCCTGGCGGACCAGGACACGCTGCGCATGACCTGGGCCATCATCGCCGGCCCCGACTCCCTCGGACTGCTGGCCAACAGCA
>JAUUZX010000093.1 GCA_030592025.1 bacterium
GGCCGGATCGTTGCTGGTCAGGGTCAAGGTGCCGAAGTAGTCGTCGGCCACCAGGGCCGCCGCATCCATGGTCACCGCGATATCGGCGCACTCACCCGCAGCGATGACACCGCTCTCGGTGCCCACCGACAACCAACCGGGCGCCGAACTGATGAGGATGGCCAGGCCGTCGTGCACATAGTCCACGTTGTAGGCCATCATCAGGCCGTCGTCACCCGTGCTGTTCTGGATGCCGATGGTCGCGCTGGTGGTTGTCGAGCCCAGCGTGTCGTACTGGTACTTGATGTCGCCGTTGGGGTAGAGCAACGCCTGGAAGCTGTAGTACGGCGGGTCGAAGGCCGCGATGCGGCGCACGTCGTACTGCACGATCAGCTTCTCGCCGTCGTTGTGGTAGTAGATCTCGAGATCGCGAACCACGGGGTCGACGACCATGTCGTCCCAGAACACCGCCAGCAGGTTCTCCGGCGCGCCGGTACTCGGCAACGGCTGGTTCGAGTACGCCGCCGAGGTGCTCGTGAAGCTGATGAAGCCGTTGGAGCAGACGTTGAACTCGCCGAAATCGTTACCGTAGAACGGGAAGTCGAAACCGACCGGGAACGGGCCGCGGTTGCCGTCGTCACTGTACGAGCCGAAGCACGCCGTGCCGTAACCGCTGATGTCGACCCATTCGAAGGTCGGGCCACCCTCTTCGTCACTGTCGGTCCAGTTGTGGCCGAAGGTGTCGGGTCCGCCGCTGCCCAGGATGCCGGGCCGCGGATCCTCTTCCTCCTTGCCGTACTCCTGGTACGGGTGGACCACCATGGTCGACGCCAGGCTCTCGGAGCCGTTCAGCGACCAGGCGAGGTCGCTGCCGCCCTCGTTGCACACGGTGAACACCTTGGTCTTCGATCCGCCCGGCATGGCCGTGCCAACCACCGGGTCCGGCGACCAGGTCGCCACCGGGGGCACCACGCCGATACCGGCCAGGCTCACCATTGCCGGCGAGCTGGCGTCGTTGCTGGCTATCTGCAGCTCCCCGACGAGCGGACCCTCGTCCGTCGGCGCGAAGGTGACCGTCACAATCTGGCTTTCGAACGGATCCAGGTCGAACATCATGGGAACGGCCGAGAAGTAGCCGGCTGACGACGTGATGCTCGTCACGGTCAGCAGATCGGTTCCCGCGTTGGTGACGACCACCTCGAGGGTGGTGTCGTACCCGATGTAGGTCGAACCGAAGTCCAGTGCCATCGGGTCGACCGCCAGCACAGGCACGCCGGTGACGTGCAGCGTGGCGGGAACCTCGATGAGGCCGGCCTGGGGATCGTTGGTGACCAGCAGCACCGCACCCTCATAGTCGCCGCCGAAGAGTTCGGCCGCGTTGAAGGTGACGCCCAGCGTGGCGTTGGTACCGGCGATCAGCGTGCCGCTCTCCGGAGCCACCGTCAGCCAGTCGGACACCGGCGCCAGACGGATCGCCATGTTGTCGTGCACGTAGTCGTCGTTGTAGACCACCGTCAGACCGTCGTCCCGGGTGGCGTTCTGAATGCCGATGGTGGCCGAGTTCAACGCCGCGTCCACCATCGTCTGGTAGTAGTAGAAGATCGCGCCGTTGGGGTAGAGGTGCGCCTGGAAGGTGAGCGCGCCGTTGGTGTAGTACTTGGGCACCTGGTCGTACTGCACGATCAGCTTGTTGCCGACCGTCTCGTAGTAGACGTTGCTGCCCGCGTTCGTGTCCACACGCAGGTCATCGTGGAAGATCGCCAGCAGGTTCTCCGGCGCACCGGTGCCCGGCAACGCGGCGTTGCCGTAGTCGGACAGCGTGCTCGTAAAGGAGATGAACCCGTTGGAGCTCACACGGAAGTCCGTGAACGGCGTCCCGTAGAACGGGAAGGTGAAGCCGATGGGGACCGGTCCGTAATTGGTATCATCGGCCACCCCGGAGAAGACCGGCGTGCCCGTGGCGCTGATGTCCGTCCACTCGTAGATCGGACCACCCACCTCGTCGCTGTCGGTCCAACGGTAGCCGTAGAGATCGGGACCACCGCTGCCGAGGATACCCGGGCTGGTGTCCGCTTCCTCCTTGGCCAACTCCACCGCCGTGTGCACGACCACCTCGGACGCGCCCAGCAGCGTGTGGGCCGACCAGACCAGATCGCTCTGGCCGGTGTTGGAAAGGACGACCTCCTGGGTCTCCTGCTGACCGGTGAACAGATCCGCGGCGAGGGACGTCGGAGCGACGGACGCCTCGGGCGGCTCGAGCCCGATACCCGTGAGGGAGATCTCCAGCATGGGCTGGTCGGGATCGTTGGTGGTCAGGGTGAGGGTCCCGCTCAGGGGCCCGGTCACGTCGGGCACGAAGCCCACGGTCGCGATCAGGCTCTGGGTGGGGCCGAGGGTGAGCGGCGCCGTCAGCGATGTGTTGAAGACGGGGTTGTCGATGGACACACCCGTGATCAGCAGATCATCCGTACCGGCGTTGCCCACGACGAGGTTCTGCAGGGTCGGCGTGCCCAGATAGACCTCACCGAAGTCGAAGGCCGTCGCGCTGACCTGGAGGTCCGGCGCACCGGTCACGTTCAGCACGGCCGGCACGGGCAGCGTCGGCACCGAGGGGTCGTTGCTGTTGACGACGATGTCGGCGTTGTAGGCGCCGCCGAAGAGGCCCGACGCGTTGAAGCGCGCCTCGACCGGCAACGTCCCGCCCGGAGGCACGACGCCCGACGAGGGCACCACGGTCAGCCACTCGGGGAAGGCCTGGAAGCGGACCGCGAGGCCGTCCTTCACGTAGGGCGTGTTGAACGCCACGCTCAGGCCGTCGTCCCGCGCCCCGTTCTGGATACCCACCGTGCACAGCTGCAGATCGCTGCTGTCCATGGTGAGGTACTGGTAGACGATGGTGCCGTTGGGGTACAGGACCACCTGGAAGGTGTGCTCACCGGTGGCGTAGTACGCCGGCACGCGGTGGAACTGCACGGTGAGCTTCGCGCCGTCGTACTCGTAGAACACGTTGGCGCCGGTCGTGGTGTTGACCCTGAGATCGTCCCAGAAGGGCGCCAGCAGGTTCTCGGGGGCTCCGCCGTTGGGCAGTTCCTGGTTCGAGTAGCTCGTGCTCGTCGAGGTGAAGCTGATGAACCCGTTCGAACAGACGTTGAACGAGTTGAAGCTCTCCCCGTAGAACCCGAAGTCGAACCCGATGGGGAACGGACCCTCGTTGGTGTCGTCGGCGGTGCCGCTGAAGACGGGCGTGCCGGTCGTGCTGATGTCCGTCCAGTCGAAGGTCGGACCACCCGGCTCGTCGCTGTCGATCCAGCGGTAGCCGTAGATGTCCGGACCACCGGAATTCTCGATCACCGGGTCGCCGGCGCGGGCGTCGATCTCCTCCTTGCCCACGGCCACGTACTCGTGGACGGTGACGTCGGCGTGGAAATCGATGGCCAGGTCGAACTCGAAGTCCGCCCCGCCCGAGTTGGTGAAGGTCATCACCTGCGTCTCCGATTCGCCGGTCAGCAGGTTGCTGACCAGGGATGTCGGGTCGACCGCGAACTGGGGCGGCTCGAGACCGGCCCCCGTGAGCGACACGGTCACCACCGGATCGGTGGGATCGTCGCTGGCGATGGTCATGGTCGTGCTGTAGGGCTGAGCTGCCGTCGGGGTGAAGACCACCTCGACCGGCTGCGCCTGGCCCGGGTTCAGCGTGAATGCCGACATGTTCGCCACGAACGCCCCATCACCGAGGGTGATGCCGCTGATGGTGAGCAGGTCGGTGCCGGCGTTGCGGACCGTGACCGTGGTCGTGGCCGAGGCGCCGAGGAAGAGGTCGCCGTAGTCGAAGAACGTGGGGGTCACCGCGATGTCCGGAGCGCCGGTCACCACGAGACTGACGGGCACACCGTAGTCCGGATTATCCGGGTCGTTGCTCACGATGCGGATCACGCCGTCGTAGGCGCCGCCCACGAGGCCCGCGGCGTCGAAGTTCACGTTCAACGTGACCGACCCACCGGCCCACACCGTGCCCTCGCTCGGTGTGACGGTCATCCACTGGGGGATGGCCCACATGCGGATGGCCAGCCCGTCGACCACGTAGTCGGTGTTGAACGCGACCTGGAGGCCGTCGGTGCCCGAACCGTTCTGCAGGCCGATGGTGGCGCTGTTCAGGGGCGCAACCATGGATGCGTACTGGTACACGACACTGCCGTCGTCGTTCAGGATGGCCTGGAAGCTGTAGGGGCCGCCCGCACCGTAATGGGACACGCCTTCCCACTGGACGATGAGGCGGGTGCCGTCGTCGTAGTAGTAGACGGTGCCGCCGGCCACATCCAGGTCGTCCCAGAAGGGGGCGATCAGGTGCGCCGGTGCGCCGGGGTTGGGCAATTGCTGGTTCCCGTAGGAGGTGGCGTCGCTCGTCAGGCTGATGAAGCCGTTGGAACACACGTTGAACTCGGTATGGTCACCGCCGTAGAACGGGAAGGCGAAGGAGAGGGGGAACGGGCCCGAGGACACGTCGTCGCCCGTGGACATGGCCACGTTGCCGTAGCCGGAGATGTCCTCCCAGGCGTAGATGGGGCCCATGGGGTCGTTGCTGTCGATCCAGCGGTAGCCGAAGGCGTCCGGGCCGCCGGCGTCCGTGATGACGGGCTCACCCAGGCGGGTGTCGTTGCCCTTGGGCACTTCCTCGTAGTCCGCGGTCATGACCGCCGCGCCCATGAGGGTCGGTGTCGGGATCACGAAATCCAGGGTGCCTTCACCCACGTTGCTCAGGGTGATCGTCTGCACAGACGTTTCGCCGGTGAGCAGGGCCTCGCTCAGCGTCGTCGGGTTGGTGGCCACGTCCGGCGCGCCGAGGGTCATCCCCATGGGCGAGTTGGACGCGGGCGAGGCGTTGCCGAACTCGTCGACGGCCTTCACACCCAGGTAGTAGGTCGTGCTGAAGTCGAAACCGGTGATGCGCATGGTCTCGGTGAAGCCGGGTTCCTGGGGATCGGGCGAGCCGTTGGCCGGCGTGGCCAGGTCCCAGTTGGCATCATCGATGGGGCTCGTCGACCAGCGCACATCGTAGCGGCTGGCCGTGCCCGTGAAACCGTCGTCACCGGTCGACGTCCACTGGGCGTCGATCCAGTTGGAACCGGTGTTGGTCACGGCCATGTCGGTGATCTGGCCCGGCGCGATGCTGTCCGGGTCCGCGATGGCCATGAACACGTTCAGGCGCGCACCCGTGAGCACGACGCCATCCAGTTCCGCCAACGGGTCGGCGAAGTTCAGCAGCAGCCACTTGGCGTCGGCCCCGCTGATCGCCGGGAAGCGGCCGAAGACCAGGGCCGCGGCGCCCGACACGTGGGGCGTGGCCATGGAGGTGCCGCTCAGCGATCCGTAGCTGTTGCCCGGCAGGGTCGACAGGATGTCGACACCCGGCGCGGCCAGATCGACCGTCGCCGCGCCATAGCTGGAGAAGCTCGCCAGCGCGTCGTTGTGGTCGGTCGCCGCCACGGCGATGATGTTGTCCAGGTCGTAGCTGGACGGGTAATGGGGCGAGACATCCGTGTTGGCGCTCGAGTTGCCCGCCGCCGCGATGAACAGGACATTGTTGGCCTGCGCGTCCGCGATGGCGTCGTACATGGCCTGGGAGAAGCCGCCGCCGCCCCAGCTGTTGCTGGTCAGGCGCGCGCCCATCATGGTGGCGTACCCGATGGCCTCGACCGCGTCGTCCGTGTTGCCGGAACCGCTCGCGCTGAGGAATTTCAGGCCCATGATGCTGACGTTCCAGTTCACGCCGGCAACGCCGATCCCGTTGTTGCCCACGCCACCGATGGTGCCGGAGCAGTGGGTCCCGTGGCCGTTGTCGTCCATGGGGTCATTGTCGTTGTTGATGAAGTCCCAGCCGTGGACGTCGTCGATGAAGCCGTTGCCGTCATCGTCGATGCCGTTGTCGGGGATCTCACCCGGATTCACCCAGGCGTTGGCCGCCAGATCGGGGTGGTTGTAGTCCACGCCCGTATCGATGACGCCGACGATGACGTTCGACGACCCGGTGAACACGTCCCAGGCGTTGGTGGCGCTGATGTCCGCGCCCGCCGTGCCGCCGGTCTGACCCGTGTTCTGCATGCCCCACAGCTCAGCGAAGCGAGGGTCGTCCGGGACCTCGTTGATGGTGAGGACGTAGTTGGGCTCGATGTACGCGACCTCGGGGTGGTTCCTGTAACGCCCGATGGCGTTGCCCACCGACAGGCCGGCGATCTTGCCGTGTTTTGCTTTGATACGCTGGAGGGATTTGACGTTGTAGGCGCCGATGTCGGCCATGATGGCCGCCTGCTGGGCCTCGGTGGTGTGGGGCTTGAACTTGATGATGATTTCATCGGAGACGTAATCCCCGGTGATGGTCTGGGCCGTTGCCGTTCCGGCCGCCA
>JAUUZX010000307.1 GCA_030592025.1 bacterium
CACCGCACCGCCCGGCAACTCGTGGCCAAGGGCGTGCTGGACGAGACCACGGACAAGGTGCTCGGCATCTTCCCCCGCACCATCTACCCCGAATCCGATGCCGGTCCCGAACGGGAACTGCGCGACCGTCTGAAGAAGGCGGTCTTCACGTCGACCAGCCAGGTCGAGGCCCGCACCATCGTGGTCGTGGCCCTGGCCCAGGCCGCCGGCATGCTGCCGCAGATCTTCGACAAGAAGAAGCTGAAGACGCGCAAGCAGCGCCTGGAGAAGCTCACGAGCGGCCAGGTCGCCGGCGCGGCCACCAAGGAGGCCGTCGAGGCGATCCAGGCGGCGATGATGGTGGCGGTCATGGTCCCCGTCTTCGTGGCGTCGAGCTAGATCCCGCCCATGTCCAGGGCCCGCCACAGGTACCAGCTGCCCAGGGACCGATAGGGTCGCCAGGTCTCACCCAACTCGCCCAACTCGGCCGGCGTGAGCGATGTCCCCCGGTCGTAGACGCGGGCGGCGGCGTTCTGCAGGCCCACATCGTCCACCGGCAGCACGTCCAGGCGCCCCAGGTGGAACATGAGGTGCATCTGGGCCGACCAGCGGCCGATCCCTTTTACTGGTGTGAGTTCGGCGATGACCGCCTCGTCGTCCAGACGGGACAGGCACCGCAGCTTGAGCCGACCGTCGCCGACCCGGACCGCCAGGTCCTTCACGAAGGAGACCTTGGCCCAGGACAGGCCGGCCCCCCGCAGCACCTCGTCAGGGGTGGCGAGGATCTCCTCGGGACGGGGGTAGCGCTCGCCGGGGGTGAGGGCGGCCACCCGGCCACCGATGGTTTGCCCGGCCTTCACCGACAACTGCTGATGGATGATGGCGCGCACGAGGGTGTCCCAGGCAGGCCGCGGCCGCGGGGGCCAGGGCAGGTAGGGGCCCACGTGGGCCATGATGCGTTTCATGACGGGGTCGCGGCCCATGATGTGGCGTCGTCCGTGCTCGTGTTCCTCATCGAAGACGTAACCCTCGCGGTGGAGCAGCCGCGCCTTCAGGTGGACTCCACCGGGGGCCGAGAATCCCGTGAGGGCGCCGCCGACCCCCATGCAGCGGTGGCAGGGCACGATGAGGGGCACCGGGTTGGCGCCCATGATGCGGCCCACGGCCCGGGCCGCGCCGGGGTTGCCCGCCCGGGCGGCCAGCTCGCCGTAGGTGACGGTCCGGCCCGGGTCCACGCGGCGCAGGGCACGCAGCACGCGGCGGGCGAAGGGGGGTTGGGCGGAGAGGTCGACGGGCACGTCGCGCAGGTCGTCGGGGCGGCCCTTGAGGTGGGCGCGGACACGTCGGGCCACCTGGGCCAGGGCGCCGCCGGGGCGGTCCACGAGGGGCAGATCGCCGGCGTGGCGGGCCAGTTCGTCGGCCACCGCCGCGGCCTCGCCCAACTCGGCGCGGACCACGCCGCGGCGGGTCCAGGCCAGGCCGACGCAGGTCAGGTCCGTCTCGAAAACGGTGCGACCGCTGTCGGTGAACGTCAACATCATCGTGCCTTTCCGCGGGTGGCGACTTATCATGGCCCGGGACCCTACCACATCGGCTGCGCGCCGACGAAGGAACGCCATGATCCGCACCGCCACCACCGCCGAGGACATCCTGAAGGTCATGGTGGTGCGGGGCATCGTCTTCCTCGAGGAGCAGGACGTCCGCTGGCCCGGCGAGTTCGACGCCTTCGAGGACGACGCGATCCACGTGCTGGGCGAGGTGGATGGCGAACCCGTGGCGGCGGGACGTCTGCGCCTGCTCGACGACGGTTGGGCCAAGCTCGAGCGCGTGGCCGTGCGCCCCCGGTGGCGCGGTCGCGGTCTGGCCCACGAGATCGTGCGCTACCTGCTCGACGAGGTCGCCCGACGCGGTGTGACCCGCTGCCGGCTCCACGCCCAGGTGTACCTGGAGGACTTCTACGCCGGCTACGGCTTCCAGCGGCAGGGCGACGTTTTCGACGAATGCGGCATCGACCACATCCTCATGACCCACGAGGACGGCTGACATGTTCCTGTACGAATCCCAGGGAGAGTACTTCGCCCAGGTGGCGGGAGGTATCGAGGAGTTGGCCGCGGCCGAGGTGAGGGACCTCGGCGTCGACGAGGTGCGCTACTTCCCGCGGGGGATCGAGTTCCGGTGCGACCGCGCGACTCTTTACCGCGTCGTCTACTGCACGCGCCTGCTGAGCCGCGTGCTGGCGCCGCTCACCCGCTTCGACGTGGGCAACGGCGAGGATCTCTACCTCAAGACCAAGAAGATCGACTGGACCCACCTCATGAAGCTGGACCAGACCTTCGCGGTCTTCGCCAACGTCTCGGCGAGCGACATCGACAACAGCCACTTCGCCGCGCTCAAGGTCAAGGACGTGATCGCGGACATGTTCCGCAAACGCTACCGGGGCAACCGGCCCAACGTCGACACCAAGGACCCGGACCTGTGGGTGAACGTCCACATCCGCGAGAACATCGCCACCCTGAGCATCGACTGCGCCGGCGGTGCGCTCCATCGCCGCGGCTACCGGCAGGCCTCGGTGGAGGCGCCCATGCAGGAGACCCTCGCAGCGGCCATCCTCGAAATCGCGGGCTGGGAGGGGAAGGAGCCCCTCTACGATCCCATGTGCGGCTCGGGCACCCTGCTGAGCGAGGCCTGGCTCAAGGCCGGGCGGCTGCCCGCGGGTTGTCTGCGCAAGAAGTTCGGGTTCATGATGCTGCCCGACTACGACCGCCGGATCTGGTTCAAGACGCGGCTCGAGGTGGACAACCGCGTGCGCAGCGTTCGGGGCGGCATGATCCGGGGCAGCGACATTGACCCGGCCGCCGTCCGCATGACCCGCAACAACAACGCGCGCCTGCCCGGGGGCGACGAACTGCGCGTGCGCACCGCCGACTTCCGCGACCTGGACGAACTGAAGCCCGGCCTCATCGTCTGCAACCCGCCCTACGGCATCCGCATGAAGGCCGGGGAGGACATGGCGCCGTTCATGAAGGACTTCGGCGACTTCCTCAAGCAGAAGTGCACGGGCAGCCGCGCCTGGATCTACTTCGGCGACCCGGAGCTCATCAAGATGGTGGGGTTGAAGACCACCCAAAAGATCCCCCTGCGCAACGGCGGGCTCGACGGCCGGCTCGTGCACTATGAGCTTTTCTAGGCACGCATGTTCCTGGCTGACGGGAGGCCTGATCCTCGGCGCGCTGGCCGGGTGCGGGGGCCGTCCGCCGGCGCCCGGGGTGGCGGCGCCCGGGGTGGTGACGCCCCAGCTGCTGGAACTCGCCGGCCCCATGTCCGCCCGCCGCGCCGAAGTCTCGGGATTCGCCTGGCACGACAGCAACCTCGTGGTCATGCCCCAGTTCCCCGACCGATTCGGCGCGGACGGTGAACTCATCGTTTTCAGTCTGCCCCGCGGGGAAATCGAAGCGGCCGTGGTCGGCACCCTGGGCGCTCCCCTGATGCCCCGCCCCTTCGTATGCCTGGGCCCGTGGCTGGAGCAGGTGATCCGGGGCTACGACGGCCTCGAGTCCTGCTGCGTCATCGGGGACCGCACCTTCGTGACCATCGAGGCCAAGGGCAACCCGTCCACCAACGGGTTCGTCGCCGCGGGCCGGTTCCGCGTCGATGACGGCGAGGTCTGCCTCGATCTGGGACGGGTGACGGCTATCCCGGTGTCGGTCGACCTGCCCAACATGTCCGCCGAGACCCTCATCACCGACGGCCGCCGGATCATCACC
The DNA here is from genome assembly GCA_030592025.1 of bacterium. The sequence continues at coordinate 3,744 of JAUUZX010000307.1, forward strand.
ATCCAGGAGGCCAACGGGGCCCGGGTGGCTCCG
>JAUUZX010000451.1 GCA_030592025.1 bacterium
ACCTACCCGCCTCCGTTCACTCAAATTCCGCTTCCTAGCGATCCACAATCAGCCACACCGTCGCCAATCCCGCGACAATAGACGTAATGTCCTTGGCGACCCCCAGCGTGGTGCGCCCCTCCGGGGGCGGTTCCAGGGGCACGATGATCGTCGAACCGGCGATCACCCGGGACCCCCGCTTGTTGGGCAACGAGGCACCGTTGGGGTGCACGACCCTCGAACGCCCCTTGTCCGCATGCTCGAGGTAGCCCCCGGCCCGGCGGACGTAGTCGTCGATCTTCAGCCCTTCTTCGTAGACGAGGCTCGTGGGGAAGCCCACCTCGCCGGTGACCTTCACGGTGTACATGCGCGTGGGCACGACGACCCGATCCCCCGGCTCGAGGATGATGTCATGGGGCGAACCCGGCTCGGCCAGGGCCTTTTCCAGATCGATGGCGATGTTGCCGACACCGTCCTTTTTGCGCACAACCCGCGCTCCGCAGACGTAGGCCGTGGGCTTCAGGCCGCCGGCCCGCGCCACCACCGACGACAGTGTCTCCCCCCGGTTCGCCAGGCTGAACTCGCCCGGGTAGAAGACCTCGCCCACCATCGCCACCACGTGCTGGCTCTCCCACCAGGGCAGCTTGCGAATGGCCACCCGATCCCAGGGCGCCAGGCGCGGCGAGTCGGCCCGCGTGAGGAAATCGTCGCCCAGGGTGACCTGGATCGTCTCGACGGTGCGCACCGGTCGCGCACTCGTGTCCGGATCGGTCACCGCCGCGTAGTTGATGCGAGAGATTTCCGCCCGCAGGGGGTTGGCCCCCTTGCGCAGACCGCCGGCCCGCAGCACGAGGTCGCGCAGGGTCAGGCCATCCCTGAAGTGGATGCTCGTGGGCTGATGGACCTGGCCGGTGATGTGCACCCTGGGGCGATCCCGCTCGACGCCGCGGGAGTAGACCCGCAGCACGTCCCGGTCCTGCAACGGCACGTCCGGCGCCTCGCCGGTCAGCACCCGGCCCAGGGGCACCGACACCGCCGTCAATTTCAGGTCGGAGCTCGTGCGCTCGAGGGTCGCCCACTCGGTCAGGGCGTCGGGCCAGATTCCGCCGGCTTCGTCGATGAGATCCCGCACCGTCATGCCCGGCTGCAGTTCGTAGGTCCCCGGCCGTTCGACCTTGCCCTGCACCGCGACGTGGTTGCGCAGCCGGTCACCGATGGAGGCGACGGTCACGACGTCACCGTCGCGCAACACCGCCAGCGCCGGGTTGACCGGTTCCAGGGTTGTCGGGTCGAGGGCCATGTCGATCACAACCATGTCCGCGTCGCCCGGCTGCCTCTCCGCCGGGGGCAGGACACGCCTCACGTGGAGCAGATGCGGTGACGCCTGGGCCGTGAATCCGCCGGCGAAGCGCACGAGGTCCGCCACGGTCTCGTCGGGCAACATCTCGAAGCCCCGGGGACGCCGCACCGCTCCGCGCACCTTCACGCCGAGGGTGCGCTGGGGCACGTGCACCGTGTCGCCCTCCCGCAGCAGCGCGTCACCGGAACGGTCGCCGCCCAGGAGGTAGTCGTAGAGATCCACCTCGGCCATGGAGGTGTCGCCGCGCATGAGCCGCACGTGGCGCAGGGACCCGTCGGCGGTTGGGCCGCCGGCCGCGTACAACGCCGTCAGCACCGTCGAGACGGAGTTGAGTTCGTAGGAACCCGGGTGCGCCACCGCCCCCACCACGTAGACCCGGATGGGGCGCAACTGCCCCAGGGAAACCTGCACGAAGGTCGTGGCCTTGGGATCGTTGGCGCTGCGGCCGATGCTCGCGTGGCGTTTGGCCAGCCGCCCGCGCACCGCCTCCTCGACCGCGGCCAGGGACCGCCCCGCGCAGGGCACACGCCCAGCCTGGGGCAGGATCACGGAGCCGTCCCGATCGACGACCCGGCTCAGGCGAAGCTCCACGTCGCCCCACACGTCGACCGTGAGTTCGTCCCCCACGCCCAGGAGGTAGTCCCCGGAAACAGGACCGAAGGAGGGCGGTGCGAAAACGTCGCCCTGGTGGCCGAACATGTCGTGGCCGAACCAGTTCGCGCCGGCGCTCTTGGCGGAGGCGTCCGGCGCGTCGCCGTCGAGGATCTCGGTGGCGACCGCTTCATCCATGGGGAAGCGGACCCCGAACTGGTTGCCCGTCGGGTCCTGGCCCGACCGGGTGCGCCGGTCGTCGATGGTCGCAACGGACTGGCGGCCGGGAGCGGCCACGGTGTCCCCACTGGTGGTTGCCGATTCGCGCCCCTCGTAGGCCCGCAGCAACTCCTCCGGCGAGCGACCCGTGCGGCGGGCTGCCTCGTTCAGCAGGGCCGGATCGACGGCCTGGCCCAGGGCCGGGATCGCCAGGGACACCCCGACAAAGGCGGCCACCAGGGCGACGGTTGCCAGGACGCCCCGAGGACGCCGTTGCGCATGATGGGCAGGTACCATAGAGCGAGCCCTCCCAGGCCCGGGAAATCCCGTGGAAACACACGTGCTGTGCACCGTGCCCGGATTATCGGCCATGCCCCCCCGGAGGGTCAAGGCGCGATGGTGCGGACGGCGACAAGTCGATCCCTTCGCGCTTCGCCCCGCGATGTTCTTGAGGTAGAGTGGGACCATGATCAACACCCCGCCGACAAGGGTGGCCGTGCTGGGCGCCGGTTACCTAGGCCGCTTCCATGCCCAGAAGTACGCAGCCCTCGAGGAGTGCGAGCTTGTCGCGGTCGTCGACACCGACCCCGAGCGCGCGACCGCGGTGGCCGCCGAATGCGGTTGCGAGGCCGGGACCGACCCCGCCGCCGTCATCGG
>JAUUZX010000010.1 GCA_030592025.1 bacterium
CGAAGTAATCCCGGAACTTGGCCCCCTCGGCCTCCTTGCCCTTGATGAGGCGCGACCGGATGACACCCTCGCGCCGGAACAGCCCCCGCAGGGTCGTCCGCACCTCCTGGTTCTCGCTGGCGGTCTCGGCCACGATGTCCCGCGCCCCGGCCAGGGCCGACTCGATGTCGGGCACGTCCTTCCCCGGATCGACCAGTTCCTGCGCCCGGCGGGTCATCTCGTCGGCGCCGGCCCGGGGCGACGTCAGGGCCGCCTCCGCCAGCAACCAGACAGCCAGGGGTTCGAGGCCCTTCTCCCGGGCGATCATGGCTCGGGTGCGGCGTTTGGGGCGGAAGGGCAGATAGATATCCTCGAGGGAAACCAGCGTTGCGGCCTGCTGAACCTTGCGCTCCAGCTCCGGGGTGAGCAACTCGCGCTCGGTCAGGGACTTGAGGATGGCCTGGCGCCTCTTGTCCAGCTCCGCCAACTGTTCGAGGCGGTCGCGGATGCCGGTGATGGCCACCTCATCCAGGCTCCCGGTGGCCTCCTTGCGGTAGCGACTGATGAACGGGACGGTGGCCCCTTCAGCGAGCAATCGCCCCGCCGCCTGGACCTGCCCGGGGGCGACCTTCAACTCGGTGGCGACGATCTGGATATGGTCGTTGGTCACGGTTTCTCCGGGGGTCGGGGCGGGCGATGGGCGTCGAGCCAGCACGATGGCCGATGGCGCGCCACCGCGCAAGACTGGATCCGTGGGCGGGACGTGTTATCTTGTGGGCCTACATCGACCGCGCAAACAACCCCCTGCGAGACGGAAGAGCATGAGCACGACGGCTACCGGTGTCATTGAGATCCTCAAGAGCGGGGGCGGCTTCCTGCGCAACCCCGACCGCAACTTCCAGCCCGAACGGAACGACGTCTTCGTCCCCCAGAAATTCATCCAGCGCCTGGGCCTGGTCACGGGCGCCGTGGTGGAGGGCCCGGCGACAGACACGAAGAAGGGCCGCAGGCTCGACGACGTGACCTCCGTGTGCGGCCTGACCCCCACGGCCTTCGCGGCGCGCACCCGCTTCCAGGATCTGCTCTCGGTGAACCCGGACCAGCGCTTCCATCTGGGCAAGGGCGGCAACCCGTCCATGCGGCTGATCGACCTCCTGGCGCCCGTCGGCCGCGGCACCCGCGGGCTCATCGTCGCGCCCCCCAAGACCGGCAAGACCCAGCTGCTGGAGGACCTGTCCAAGGCCATCCACGCCGACGCCCCCGACGCGCGCATCGTCGTGCTGCTCATCGACGAGCGGCCCGAGGAGGTCACCCATTTCCGGCGCCAGGTGCCGGCCGAGGTACTGGCCAGCAGCAGCGACCAGTCCGTCGACGAGCACGTGCGCCTGGCCAGGATGTGCATGGCCCAGGTGCGGATCGAGCTGGAGTGCGGCCATGACGTCGTCGTGCTCGTGGACAGCATCACCCGCATGGGTCGCGCCTTCAACCAGCACGGCACCGGGTCCGGGCGCACCATGAGCGGCGGCCTGGATTCCCGGGCCCTGGAGATCCCGCGCAAGTTCTTCGGCATGGCCCGCAACGCGGAGGGCGGCGGTTCGGTTACGGTGCTGGCCACGGCGCTGATCGAGACGGGCTCGCGCATGGACGACATGATCTTCGAGGAGTTCAAGGGCACGGGCAACAGCGAGATCGTGCTGAGCCGCACGCTGGCCGAAGGTCGCGTCTTCCCCGCGCTGGATCTGCGGGGCACGGGCACCCGCCGCGAGGATCTGCTGTACAGCGAGGAGGAGGTCGAGGCCATCAACCGCCTGCGCCGCCGGGTCATGGACCAGCCGCCGCGGCAGGCCGTCGAGGGCCTCCTGCACCTGCTCGAGAAGTGGGGAACCAACGAGGAACTGCTGGCCAATCTGGGCTGAGCCGAATCAGTTCACGTAGCCCAGGCTCCTGAGCCGCTCCACCTCGTCCTCGTCGAAGACGTCGAACTCCACGGCGTCGCCCCCCGCCCCCTGCTCGCCCCCGCTTTTCAGCCAGGCCTTCATGAGCTTCTTGAGGGCCGCGCCCTCGGGGTGTTGGGGATTCGCGCGCAGCAGATCGTGGGCCTCGCCGGGGTCCGCCTCCAGGTCGAACAGGGCGTAGAGGGGCTTCGTGGCTTTCCGGCCCCGTGAGGTGCTGGTCAGCTTGTAGGCGCCGCGCATGAGAGAGAAGATCGGCGGCATGCGCCGGTTCGTGCGGGAGTGGATCAGGCGCAGCTCGCCGTCCGAAGCTTCGTGGCCGGCCATGAGGGGCAGCAGGGAGCGCCCGGCGGCCGAGTCGGGGGCCACGGGATGGCCGACGAGATCAGCCAGGGTCGGCAGCAGGTCGACGAGCTCGACCGGGGTGGCGATGCGACGTCCCGACAAGCCGGTCACGCCGGGGATGCGGACGAACAGGGGCACCCTCAGGGTCCCTTCGCAGATGGTGCCGCCGTGGCCGTGGGCCTTGCCGTGCTCGTACAGCCCCTGGCCGTGGTCGGCCATGAGCACGAAGATCGTCTTCTCCCACACGCCCACCGCCTCGAGCTCGGCGATCATCTCGCCGAGGATGGCGTCGACGTGGGCCAGATTGCCGTCATAGAGAGCGACGATGTCCGTGACGGTCTGCGCGTCGGGTCGCACGCCCGCGAGGCCCTGCAGGTACGCATGGGTGCCGATGTGCGGGTCGACCTTCCGGTCGGTGAAGCGGCTGAAATAGGGCTCGGGCGGGTCGTAGGGACCGTGGGGCTTCATGAGGTGGAGGTAGGCGAAGAAGCCGTCGTCGGCATGGTCCTTCATCCAGGCCGTGCCCGCCCGCACGAAGTCCTCGTCGGTGGCCAGCGCCGGGTCCAGGTTCGCCGGCGGGTCCCAGGACTCCCAATACTCGGTGAACCCGCGTCCATGGCCGAACTTCTTCTTCATCCACACATTCGACGTGTAGCCCAGGCGGTGCGGGTAGCGCGGCGCCAGGCGCTGGGCGAGGGTCGGCAATTCCGGCGGGATGGTCTTGACCTGGTTCCAGGGTTTGAACCGCCGGCTCGTCTCGAAGACCGGGTACCGCGACGTGAAGAACGAGAAGACCGAAAGCATCGTGCCCGACGCTTGGGCGTAGGCCCGGTCGAACACGATGGACTCGGCGGCCACGCGGTCCAGGTTCGGGGTCGTGTCCCGGTGGTAGCCGTAGGAGCCCAGATGGTGGGCGGCGGCAGCGTCCACCAGGACGATCAGAAGGTTGGCGTCCGCCGCGCCCGTGCGCAGGGCTTCCGGGGAGGGCGCCGGCGCCTCGCCACCGCCACAACCGGCAAAGATAGCGAGGGCAGCGACGAGGACGAACCTCGGGCGCGTTCCCCACGGGGTCGGGAGCTCCATGGGTCTCCATTTCATGGTTCGGGAGGCGGGGAGCGTACCACACAACGTGTTGCGGGGCTACCAGCGGCACTCTAGGGCCGCTTCCGGGGTGGAATATTGAAGATTTCCGTACATGCGGGTCAAGATCTTGGTCTTTGGGCCGATCATTCAGAACCAGTAGGTTGTGCCTCTGAGAATGTGTCCCGCACTTCGGGGACGCCAGTTTTCAACCTTTAACACCACTGGCTTGATGTCTTGACCCTAAAAACCGATACAAAATCGGTCAGACACAATTTCAGAGGCACAACCTAACCAGTTGGATTCATTGATGATAGGAGGGCTCCGTCATCTCGACAGATTCCGGACATCGGCCAGGGTGGGTTCGCGCGGCGACCGTAGCAGGCAGCGTCTGCCTGCTGTTCCTTGCGTTCAACCCGGGCTCGGTACCGGCCACCGAGAGCGACCTTCCGCCCCCCGTCACCCTCGTCATCGGCGGCGGTGAATCCTACGAACCCTTCCACTTCCTCGACGGCGGCGAACCGGCGGGCTTCGACGTGGACCTGGCCTGGGCCGTCGCCCGGGTCATGGGCCTCGACATCGAGGTGCGACTCGACCCCTGGAGCCGCATCCGGAGCGGGCTCGAGGACGGGTCGGTGGATCTCCAGATCGGGATGACCGTCTCGCCGCACCGGGCGGAGACCTTCGCCTTCTCCTCGCCGTACCTGAACCAGCAGTACAAGATCTTCGTCCCCCTGGGCGTCCGGGACATCAAGTCGGCGCAGGATCTCGACGGGCGACGGATCATCGTCCAGAAGTCCGGTGTCATGTCCGAGTTCGTCCGGAATCTGGATCCGTCCACGACCATCATCCAGGCGGACGACGCCGCCCACGCCCTGCGCATGCTCGCCGCCGGCGGGGGCGACTGCTGCCTCATGACCGAACTGCGCGGACTGTACGTCCTGCAGCAACTCGGGCTGGAGGAGATCGAACGGATCTATGAGCCCATCCTGCAGACCCGCTACGGTTTCGCCGTGCCCCACGGGCACGATGAGACCCTCGCCCGACTCAACCAGGGCCTGGCCATCGTCAAGAAGAGCGGCGAGTACGACCGCATCTACGAGAGATGGTTCGGCATCCTGGAGACCGGCAACATGACGACGTGGGACTACCTGAAGTACGCCAGTTGGGTCATCCTGCCCCTGCTCTTCGCCTTCATGCTGGCCTCCCTGTGGTCGTGGTCCCTGCACCGGCAGGTCGTCGACCGCACCGCGCAACTCCAGCAGGCCCGCGACAGGGCCGAGTCCGCGTCCGACACCAAGTCACGCTTCCTGGCGACCATGAGCCACGAGATCCGCACGCCCCTGAACGGCGTCCTCGGCATGGCCGAGTTGCTGATGACGACAGATCTCGACAGCGAGCAGCAGGAACACGCCACGATCATCCACCGTTCGGCCAACGCACTCCAGGCGATCATCAACGACATCCTCGACTTCTCCCGGATCGATGTGGGCAAGCGCTCCCTGGAGCAGGCCGACTTCTCCTTGCCGGCGTTGCTCCAGGACGCCGTCGAGATCATCGCGCCCTCGGCCCGCACCAAGAGTCTCGACCTCAAGCTCGTTCTCGACCCCGCCCTCCCATCCCGGGTGCACGGCGACCCGGCCGCCCTGCAACAGGTGCTGATGAATCTGCTGGGCAACGCGGTGAAGTTCACGTCCACGGGCTTCGTCGGCCTGACCTGCGACGGCGACCGGGTAGCAGACGGGCGACTGAACCTGCGACTGCAGGTGGAGGACACGGGGGTCGGCGTCCCGGAGGAGGGCCGCGAGCACCTCTTCGACACCTTCACCCAGGTGGACTCGTCGACGACCCGCCAGTTCGGGGGCACGGGCCTGGGCCTGGCCATATGCCGCAAGCTCGTCAAGATGATGGACGGCTCCATCTCCTACGCTGCCCGCCAGGGTGGCGGCTCGATCTTCACGGTACAGGTGATGCTGAAGGCCGTCGGCTCCCCCGCAGCGCCAACCCTCATCGCCGCGCCCAACATGGCCCCGGCCGACCCGACCCGCGAGATGATCCTCATCGTGGAGGACAACGCGGTCAACCGTCGCGTCGTGAGCTTGATGCTGAAGAAATGGGGCTACCGCAGCGAGGCGGTCGAGAACGGGCAGGAAGCGGTGGAGGCCTGCCAACGCTACCGGTACGGCGCCATCCTCATGGACTGCCACATGCCCATCATGGACGGCATCGAGGCCACCCGCGCCATTCGCGAACAGGAAGATCCGGGCCTACGCACGCCCATCATCGCATTGACCGCCGGCGCCTTCGGGAACAACCGCGAGAAGTGCCTGACCGCCGGCATGGACGACTACCTGACCAAGCCCGTCAACGCGCAGCAGCTCAGGGACACCCTCGAGGCCTGGATGATGAGCTTGCGCAAGGTCGTCAACGCCTGATGCCTCAACCCCGCGGCGCCTTCCAGGCGGCACGGCGCGAAGCGACCTCCTCCAGTTCCTCCCAGCGCGCGTACACCCCGGCCAGCTCCGCCTCCAACGTCGCCAGGCGGGCGTGGATCGCCGCGACCTCGTCGCCGCCGCACTTGTAGAACTCCGGATCCGCGCTGCGGGCGAAGAACTCCGCCTGGGCGGTTTCCAGTTCCTCGATGCTCTTGGGCAGGCCGGCCAGTTCGGTGGTCTCCTTGTAGCTGAGCTTGCGGGGCTCGTCCCCGGTGGGTCGCGTTCGGGCCTTTTTCGCGGGCGCCGCCATCTCCTGGCTGGACGGTCGCTGGGCGAACCACTCCGCGTAGCCGCCGGCGTACTCCTTGACGACACCGTCGCCGTCGAAGGCCAAGGTGCTCGTGACGACGTTGTCCAGGAACGACCGGTCGTGACTCACCAGGATCACCGTGCCCGCGAACTCGCCGACGCGGTCCTCGAGAAGGTCGAGGGTCTCGGCGTCCAGGTCGTTGGTGGGCTCGTCCAGCACGAGGGTGTTGGCGGGCTTGGCGAACAGCTTGGCCAGCAGCAGGCGGTTGCGCTCGCCCCCCGAAAGCATGGAAACCGGCGAGCGCGCACGGTCCGGCGTGAAGAGGAAGTCGCCCAGGTACCCGATGACGTGCTTGCGGCCGCCGCCGATGGTCAGGGTGTCCTGACCGTCGGCCACGTTCTCGGCGACGGAGGCGTCGGGGTCGAGCTGGTCCCGGTTCTGGTCGAAGTAGGCCACATCCAGGCGGGCCCCGCGGACAATGGTGCCCGCCGTGGGTTCGAGCTCGCCGAGCAGGAGCTTGACCAGGGTCGTCTTGCCGCAGCCGTTGGGCCCGATGATGCCGATGCGGTCCCCCCGCAGGATGGTCGCCTCGAAATCACGGATCAGGGGAACATCGTCGTAGCCGAAACCCACGCCCCGGGCCCGGGCCACGAGCTTGCCCGAGGCCGCGGATTCATGGACGCGGAGCTTCACGTCGCCGAGGGCGTCGCGCCGGGCCTGGCGCTCGCTGCGCATGGCGACGAGGGTCCGCGCGCGGCCTTCGTTCCGGGTGCGGCGGGCCTTGATGCCCTTGCGGATCCACACCTCTTCCTCAGCCAGCCTGCGGTCGAACTTCGCCTGGCGGGCCGACTCGTCGGCGAGCATCTCTTCCCGACGGCGTTCGTAGTTGGCGTGGTCCCCGGGCCAGCTCGTGAGCCGGCCGCGGTCCAGGTCGAGGACACGGGTGGCGAGGCGACGGACCAGGGCCCGGTCGTGGGAGACGAACACCAGCGTGCAGTTGGCGCCGAGGAGGAACTCCTCGAGCCACAGGACGGCGTCGATGTCGAGGTGGTTGGTGGGCTCGTCCAGGAGCAGCAGGTCCGGGTCGCTGACGAGGGCGCGCGCCAGCAGGGCGCGGCGTTTCATGCCGCCGCTGAGGTCGGCGAAGGACCGCTCCCCGTCCACCCCCAGGCGCATGAGCACCACCTCGATGCTGCGGTCGGCCCGCCAGCCCCCGTCTTCCGTGACCGCATGGGTTTCGAGACCACCGGCCACCACCTCGGCCACCGTGCCCGTCACACCGGCGGGGATCTCCTGGTCCAGGCGTGCCGCAATGAGGCTCTTGCGCCGGATGACCTGGCCGCTGTCGGGCATCTGGGTCCCGGCCAACACCCGCAGCAGGGTCGACTTGCCCTCGCCGTTGCGCCCCACCAGGCACACCCGCTCGCCGGGCTCGATCTGCAGGTTCACATCCTTCAGCACCGGCGGGCCGCCGAAGCGAAGGGTCACGTCCTGGAGGCTGAGGAGGGCCATGATCGGGGTCCTTCTGCGGGGCGATGGCGATGGGGAGCGGGCCCAATATAGGAGATGGGAGCACATTTCGGGGAAACATCCCAACCGGGGGGGCGCCCGGGCCCTTTTGAGAATGCCGGAATAAACAAATATCTCACAATCCGCGCTGCCAATTGTGCTAATCTCCTCGGCACCTATCTACCCCCTGATCACCGGCGGCGCTCCCGTCGGTTCGCCTGCCACGATGGGAGATGCTCGCCATGAACCGTGTTTCCACCAAGGCCTACGCCCGGCCCCACCACTTGTGGCTGCTGCTGGCGCTCTGCCTCCTCGTCCCGGTCTCGGCCCTGGCCGCCGACGCCGACATCGTCATCACCGAGATCATGCAGAACCCTGCCATCCTCAGCGATACCGTTGGCGAGTGGTTCGAGATCCACAACACCGGCGTCGACCCGGTGGACATCGCCGGTTGGACCATCGGCGACGCCGGGATCGACAACCACACCATCACCACCCTCTGGCCCGTCATCGTGGCCCCTGGCGCCTACGCCGTGCTGGCCCGCGACTCCACCACCATGGTTGCTGAGGGTGTTGCTGTGCTCTACCAGTACAGCAGCCTGTTCCTGGCCAACGGCGACGACGAGGTCATCCTGCGCAACACCGCCGCGGCGACCATCGACAGCGTGGCCTACGACGGCGGCGCCGTCTGGCCCGACCCCACCGGCGCCTCGATGATGTGGGACGAAGCCACCAGCGACAACAACGTGGGCACCAACTGGGCCCCCGCGGGCGCGTCCTTCCCCTTCGGCAGCGGCGACCTGGGCACCCCCGGCGCCACCAACGGCACGCCGACGCTGCAGGCCCCCGCCGTGAGCGCGGTCTTCCACCTGCCCGTGCTGCCTGAGCCCGGCGAGGCCGTCGCGGTGGCCGCCGACGCCATCGACGCCGACGGCACCGTCGTGACCATGACCCTGCAGTCCACCGTCAACACCGTCCCCCAGGCGAACATCGCCATGACCGCCGGTGTCGGCGACACCTGGAACGGCACCATCCCCGCCGGCCTCCTCGGCGACGTCGTCACCTACCAGGTGATCGCCGTGGACAACGACGCCCTGGCCGACACGAGCGTGGTCCTGGGCTACACCGTCGCGGTCGAGACGATCACCCCCATCGCGACCATCCACGCCGACAGCCTGGCCTACGACGGCCAGATCGTCATGATCGAGGGCCAGGTCTACCTGCCCGGCAACTACCAGGCCGACGGCACCAGCGTCAGCGCCTTCGTCCAGGACAGCTCGGGCCGCGGCCTGAACATCTTCGGCACCTACCTCAGCACCGGCATGGCCGACCTGAACGACACCTCGAACATCGTGAAGATCTCCGGCCGGGTGGACTGGTACTTCGACACCCTCGAGATCATCCGCTACGAGGTCGAGCTCGTCAGCACGGGCAACCCGGTCCTCACGCCGACGGTGCTCGGCACCGCCGCGGCGGAACTCGCGGGCAACATCGGCAACCACATCCAGACGACCGGCCCGATCACGACCATCGCCCTGACCACCGGCACGAATCCGGCCCACAACTTCACCGTCGACGACGGCAGCGGCCCCGTGGTCATCCGCATCGACGACGACGTGGTCGCCGGCATGGACGGCTGGCTGGTGGGCGACGAGCTGGTTGCCGCCGGCGCGGGCAGCCGCTACAACGACGCGGGCCAGATCCTGGTGGGCCTGGCGACCGACATCGTCAACAACGGCCAGGGCCCGGACATCACGCCGCCCACCCTGACCGGCGCCACCCTCACCGCCGCCACCGAGGTCACGCTGCAGTTCAGCGAGGGCATCGACGCGGCCACCGGCGGCACCACCGGCAACTACGAGGTCTACGAGACCGCCACCCCCGCCAACACCATCGCCGTGACGGCGGCCGTGGTGCAGGTCGACTCCACCCAGGTGGTCCTCACCCTGGCCGCCAGCGCCAGCGGGACGCCCCACACGGTGCGCGTCAACAACGTCCAGGACCTGGCCACCAATCCCATCGCCGCCAACACCACGGCGGAGATCGGTGAGCCCGGCGAGGTCAACATCGTCATCAACGAGGTCATGCAGAACCCGAACGCGCTGTCCGACGCCGACGGCGAGTGGTTCGAGATCTACAACGCCGGTGCGGACCCCGTCGACATCAACGGCTGGACCATCAAGGACCTGGGCACCGACAGCCACGTCATCACCAACGGCGGCCCCCTGTTCATCGCGGCCGGCGACTACATGGTGCTCGGCGTCAACGCGACGATCATGGCCCTGGAGGGCGTGACCCTCGGCTACCAGTACTCGGGCATCGCCCTGGGCAACAGCGCGGATGAGCTCGTCCTGCTGGACGGCGATCTGCTGGAGATCGACGCCATCGTGTGGGACGGCGGCCTGGTCTGGCCCGACCCCACGGGCATCTCCATGCAGTGGAACGGTGTCGGTGACAACGCCGACGGCGTCAACTGGGTCGCCGCCGGTCCCGTCTTCGGCTCCGGCGACCGCGGCACCCCCGGCCTGGTCAACGACGTGATCTCCGCCGTACCGGGCGCGGCACCGACCACGGCCCTGGGCGCCAACTACCCCAACCCCTTCAACCCGGTGACGGCCTTCAGCTTCTCCCTGGCCGCCAACGACCACGTTACCCTGCAGGTCTTCGATGTGCGCGGTCACCTCGTGGCCACCGTCGTCGACACGGATCTGCTGGAGGGTTCCTACACCGGCGTCTACCGCTGGGACGGACGCGACCAGGCCGGTCGCCTCGTCAACAGTGGAACGTACCTGTACCGGTTGAAGACGGGTTCAGGACACGTCGAGGCCCGGAAGATGATGCTCTTGAAGTAGAACCGGCCCGGCCGTTTCACCAAAGACGGAGGCCGCACCCCATGGCGCGGCCTCCGTTTTGTCACGCTACGGATCTTCCCTTCAGGGGTTCTCCATGTTGTCGTGGTGCACCGAGTCCTCCATGTCCACGATGTGGCACACCTTGCAGTTGCCCCCGGCGCCGATGGGCCGCCGGTTGCCCTGGTACTGCAGGGGCTGGATGTTGTCGCGGTCCACGCCGTACTTGGTCCCGTAGGTCGGGTAGGTGGCGTGGGGCGGTCCGTGGCAGGCCAGGCAGGCCAGCACTTCAGCATCGTCCGAGCTGAAACGGTACAGGTCCGAGGGCCCGTCGGTCCAGCGGTACACCGCCGACGCCGTCGCCACGTCGGGACGCTCGAAATCCTCGTGGCAGGCCAGGCAGTCCGGCTCCTGCAACCAGGGCGTGCGCCCGACCACCTCGTCCATGGAATCCACGGCCCGCGGCGCAAGCTGTTCGATGAGACGATCCGCCCCGGCCTTGCCCTTCTCCCGCTCCGCCACGAGCAGGCTGAGGGCGTGGTCCTCGAGGGTGCCGTGGCACCGGGTGCAGTCGAGGTTCACGCTGTGCCCGCCGCGCAGGCATTGGGTCGCGCCGTTGGGGTCCGAGGGATGGCAGAAGGCGCAGGCCTCCGCTCCCCGGCCCTGCAGGTAGTTGGCGTGCCAGCCATGGATGGCCGCCGGCAGGTTGAGCAACCCGGGCTCGCCCTCGGTGTCGGTGGCCGGGTCCTCGTGGCAACTCGCGCACAGCCGCGGCTCGCCACGTCGCGCCATGGCCAGCAGCTCGGTCC
>JAUUZX010000079.1 GCA_030592025.1 bacterium
ATGAGAGGTCGATTGAACCGATGTGCGGTCTCTCCTCCATCCGGATTTCCAGGTGAGTCAGCCACGGCCACGCCCGGGCCTACGCCAAATGGATCGGCCGGCGCCTGCCCACCGAGGCCGAATGGGAGTACGCCGCGCGGGGCGGCCTCCAGGATCTGCGGTACGACAACGCCGACACCCTGGGCATCGACGACGCCAACACCAAGGCCAGCGATCTCGACGGCCCCGCCGCTGTGGGCAGCTTCCGCCCCAACGGTTACGGGCTCTTCGACATGGTGGGGAATGTGCGAGAGTTCGTGGCCGACCGTTGGGCCCCCTTCGAGGGCGATCCGACCGCGGTGCTCGACAACCCGACGGGCCCCGAGGAGGGCCGCTGGCGCGTCGTCAAGGGTGGGGGCTGGTACTCGGGGCGTGGGTGCAATTCCGTCGCCAACCGCAACGTCATGCCGCGCCACTGGCAGGACTTCAACGTGTGGTTCCGGTGCGCCCGGGACGTCGACATCGCCGTGCCGGGCACGCCCGGGCAGTTGCGGATCGACCAGTAGGTCATCAGCCGAAAACAAGGCGGCCGCCCTCTCCGCGGTGGAGGGGGCGGCCGCTTGTTCAGGAACGCCGGAGCGCTACTTCTTGTCGGCCGTGACCGGCTGCTGGTGCGACGGCGTCGGGGACGGGTCCGCCGACTTGTGCTTGTTGGCACCCATGGAGCAGTTGCCCTCGAAGAACACGCCCTCGTCGATGACCAGACGCTTCGTCTTGATGTCGCCCTCGACGTGGGAGCCGCTCTGCAGTTCGATCTTGTTCTCGGCGATGATGTTGCCGTAGAGCTGGCCGCCGATGATGGCGTTCTTCACCGTCACGTTCGCGTGGACCACACCGGACTTGCCGATGACGAGGCTCTCGGGCGTGCCGATGCTGCCCTTGAACTCGCCCTCGATGCGCAGCGTGCCGCGCACCTCGACCTTGCCGTCGAACTTGCAGCCCTGGGCGATGATGGAGGTCTGGCCGGTGGGTACGGACTGGTTATCGGGTTCTTTTCCGAACATCGTGTTCCTCCTTGGGCCACGTGGACCCGGTCTCCTTACCTGTCGCGCGGCCGGCGTGCCGCGCGGCTCCTCTGTCAATCGCGGGGCGGGTCGCCGGGAACCACGGTGCGTGGGTCGACGGCTTCCCCCTGGCGCCAAATCTCGAAGTGCAGGTGCGTCGCCGAGGCCTGTCCCGACGCGCCCATGTAGGCGATGACCTGGCCCGCTTCCACGCGCACGCCAGCACCAACCGCCAGTCGGCTGCAATGGCCGTAGACTGTTACGTAACCCAAACCGTGCTCGATTTCAACATAGTTTCCAAGTTGGTCGTCGCTGCCGGCGCGCACCACGGTGCCCGAGGCCGCCGCCAGGACCGGTGAATCCTTCGCTGCCGCGATGTCGATCCCCGGGTGGGACTCCACTCCGCGGGCCGGATTCCCCTTGATGAACTCCCGCGTCACGTAGCCCGCCGCCGGCCAGCGGTCCGGCCCCTTGTTCACGGAAATCGCCGCAGCCCGGCGCAGGGCTTCGCCCGCCGAGCCCGGGGCCTTGTCGGTCCAGGCCGCCAGGGAATCGGGCGATGCGTCCCGCGCGTCGGCCACCCCCAGCATGACGAGCAGATGCTCCTGGAGCTGGCGGGTCGCCTCGAGTTCCAGCGCCAGGGTGTCGGCGCGGGCCGCGGTCACCTCGGCGGCGGCCAATTCCTGTTGCAACTGGCTGATCGTCCGCCGCTCCTGGTGCTTGGCGGCGAAGGTCGCGAGCAGGGTGCCCAGCGCCACCGTCGCCAGTGCCGTCAGGACCAGCAGCGTGACGACCATGGCCCGTGAAATGCCGTACTCCCGCGAGGTCCGCCCTTCGGTGGGGATCAGGATGATGCGGGTGTGGCGGGGGATGCCCAAAATGCCTCTTCTCCTCGGGAATGCGTGCCCTCGGGAATACGTGTCCCCGGGGAATCCGTGGCTCAGTCGTCCTCGATGAGGGCTGAGGATCCGGTTTCGCCCCTTGCCCGGGGCAGGTGCAGGTGGAAGGTCGTGCCCTTGCCGACCGTGCTCTCCAGCGTGATGCGTCCGCCATGCTCATGCACGATCCGCGCCACGATGGACAGGCCCAGGCCCGTGCCCTTACCGTAGTCCTTCGTCGTGAAAAAGGGCAGAAAAACCGAGTCGTGGTGCTCGGCCGGGATGCCCTCGCCCGAGTCGGCGAAGGTCACGGTGAGTTCGCCCCGGTCGCCGGGGGTGATGCCGACGTCGATACGCCCGCCGTTGGGCATGGCGTCCAGCGCGTTGGCCATGAGGTTGAAGAAGACCTGGTCGAGCTCATTCCGGTTGCCATACACCCAGGGTTCGGTCTCGCGTCGGATGTTCACCTCGACACCGGCCAGGCGCAGGTTCTTCGCCAGGAGGAATCGGGTCTCCTCCAGGGCCGAGGCCAGGTCGACGCGGCCGCGCTCGCTGCCCGTGGGCCGCGCGAAATTGAGCAGACCCTTGATGATGCCGCGGCACTGTTCGGTCTGGCGGATGATGCGCTGGATGTCGTCGGCGTTGTCCTCGTCCTCGATCGATTCTTCGAGCATCTGGGCCGACAGCAGGATCGAGCCCAGCGGCGTGTTGAGCTGGTGGGCGATGCCCGCGGCCAGCTGGCCGATGCCCGCCAGTTTTTCCGTCTCGCTCATGCGCGACTCGAGTTGCTTCTCCGAGGTGATGTCCCGGGCGATGACCACGAAGGAACCGGCGTCCTGCGCGAGGGAGCCCGAGTCGGGACGAATCCCCGACACCGTCAGGCTCAAGGTGCTCGGCGGTCCCCGGTGCTCCCCTTGCTTCATCTCGTAGGTAAGGCTGCGGCCGGTGCGGCGCACGTCGTCGAAGATCTGGTCGAAGGTGATCTCGCCACGGGACTGCAGGCCCAGGTCGAGGTCCGAAACCTGGTGGCCCAGCGTGTTGCGACGGGGCACGCCGAAGAGCGTCTCGGCCTGCTTGTTCCACTCCTGGACCACGCCCCGTTCGTCGAGCAGAAAAATGGCCTCGCCCGCGTGGTTGATGATGCTGCGGTACTTCTGTTCCGAGCGCCTCAAACGGAGGCTGGCCATCTCGGTATTCCGTATACGAAAATAGGAACTCCAGCCCAGACCGACGACAATGCCCTGAAAGACGCCCTTGGACAACACGCCCGTGAGCACGTCGCCGGACCGCCAGATCGCCTCCCACACCCCCGACCAGGAGCCGTGTTTGTCGAGCAGAAGGTGCAGCCACCATGACTGCAATCCGACCACGAGAACGGACACCACGATGAGCAACGTCAGCATGATTCGCAGACGCTGGGCGCGGCCCGGTTTCCACCATGTCTTCAGCCGGGGCATCTTACCTCGCCAACTACAGGTCCGTGTCCACGCCCATGATCTTGAGCAGGCGGATGAAATCGTCGTCGTCGTAGAAGCGCACGCTGATCGTCCCCTTGCCCGTGCGGGCGTCCCGGGCGATGGTCACCGGCGAGCCGTACACGCGCTCGGCCCGACCACGCAGGGCGATGACCGTCGGATCCTCGGGGGCCGTCTTGCGGGTCTTGCGTTTGCGCCGCGGGCTCTTGCCCTCGAGTCGGGCGCGCTGCTCCACCTCCCGCACCGACAGGCCGCGGCTCGCCGAGAGTCGGGCCAACTGGATACGCCCGGGTCCGGGCGCCATGCCCAGAAGCGCCTTGGCGTGACCGCGGCTGATTTTCTGTTCCTGCAGCAGGACCAGGACCTCGGCTTCGAGGGTCAGGATGCGCAACATGTTGGCGACGCTGCTGCGCTTCTTGCCCAACATTTCCGCCAGCTCTTCCTGCGTCGCGCCATAGGAATCCATGAGGCCGCGGTAGGCCTCCGCCTCCTCGACCGGGCCCAGGTCCTCCCGTTGGATGTTCTCCAGGAGCGCCACCTTGAGGGCCTCGGTGTCGGCGTAGGTGCAGATCAGGGTCGGCACCTTGTCGAGACCCGCGAGGCGTGCGGCGCGGGCCCGGCGCTCGCCGGCCACCACGCAGTACTTCACCTCGTCCAGCTCGGCCTCGCTGTCCGGGTGCTGGTTGACCGCCTGGCCATCCTCGAGCAACCGCACGAGAACCGGCTGCAGGATCCCGACCTGCTTGATAGACTCCGCCAGCTCTTCTAACGCCATGGCATTAAACGATTTCCGTGGCTGGTCGGGGTTGAATCCGATGGTCTCAAGGGGCAGATGACTCACCGACGTCGTGTCGGACCCCGCCAGCGGCGGCCCCATGAGGTCGGCGCCCTGGATCAGCGCAGACAGTCCTTTGCCCAACACGCGATTCTTGCTCATGGGTCCACCTTTCGCCGGCGATCACCGCCGGCCGCGCGGGTCAGGGATTCTGGGCGACCACCTCGCCGGCCAGTTCGAGGTAACTGCGGGAGCCGACGCACTCGACATCGTAGAGCAGGATCGGCTTGCCGAACGACGGCGCTTCACTCAGCCGCACGTTGCGGGGGATCTTCGTCTGGTAGACCGTGTCGCCGAAGAAGTCAATGGCCTCCTCGGCCACCTGGTTCGAGAGCTTCAACCGGCGGTCGTACATGGTCAGGAGCACGCCCTCGAGGCGCAGATCAGGATTCAGCCCCCGCTGCACAAGCTGAACCGTGCTCAGAAGTTGGCTCAATCCCTCGAGGGCGTAATACTCGCACTGGATCGGGATGAGCACCGTGTCGGCGGCAGTCAGGGCGTTGAGGGTCAGCAGCCCCAGGCTCGGCGGCGTGTCGATGATGATGTAGTCGTACTTGGCGCGCAGGGGCGCGAGGGCGCGTTTCAGGAAGTGCTCCCGCTCGGCTTCGTTCACGAGCTCGACCTCGGCGCCGGACAAACGGCGGTCCGCCGGCAACACATCCATGAAGCCTATGGCCGTGGATTGGACGGCCTCGCTCGCATCAGCCACCCCCAACATGAACTCATAACTCGTGGATTTTTCGATAGATACGCCAACACCGGATGATGCGTTGCCCTGGGGATCGAGGTCGACCAGGAGGACGCGCTTTTCGGCCACGGCGAGGCTGGCGCAGAGATTGACGGCTGTCGTCGTTTTACCGACGCCGCCTTTCTGGTTCGAGATGGAGACGATCTTCATGGCGATGGACCTGGGCCTTCCGGGAGGTGATGATGCCAGACAGGCGGGTAATGTACCCGTTCCAGGGGGCGGTCGTCAAGATGGCGCGGAGAGGTCGGAAGGAATGTTCCACGTGGAACAATGATGGAAGACGGCGGAGTTGCGCCAATGTTCCACGTGGAACATGTGTTAGGGGCCCGCCCCCCCCTGGTTCAAGGGGTCAGCGTGTAGCGGGAAACGACCAGGCTCGCCCCTCCGCCATCCCCGCGGACGACCCCCGCGCCGACGGCCTCGGCCTTGTGGGCGCCCACCGCCGAACGGGTGCCGGCGTCCGGTATCTCCAGCGACCCGGCAATCTCCGCGCTCCAAACCTGTTCCGGCGGGTAAAACCTCGCGATGACCACATCCTTGGTGGGGGGGTCCAGGAACAGCGGCAGGCCAGCGAGAACCTCGGAGTCGCTCAAATGCAGCGCTTTCAGTGAGATAACAACGGTTTCGGAGTTGAAGTGCGGGACATCCTCAACCTCACCCCACAGCCCACACAGCACGCCAAAGGAGGGCTCCCCCTCCAACCGGGCGCAGCGCTCGAGGAACCACGCGCGCTTCTCTCGGGGCTCCACGAGCCAGGTGGCCAGCTCTCCGGCCAGGGCCACCAACCGCTCCCGCCAGAACACACCGGGCAGGCCCGCGCCGGATCCCAGGTCCAGATAGAGGACACGGCGGCCCGCCACCACGGCACCCAAAGGCTCCGGGGCGTTCAGGAGCGCGACGAGAGCGTCATCACACTGGGTCATCAGGGCGTCGATCCGCGCCGCGGTGCCCCTCCGCGACACGAGGTTGATCTGGGCGTTCCAGCGCAGAACTTCCCGGCGATAGTCGGCCAACCGCTTGCGGGCGCCCTCGTTCACGTTCGCCTCCCTTCTTTCCAGCGGCGGACAGCCACCGTCAGCACCGCCAGGTCGCCGGCACGCACGCCATCGATGCGGCTGGCCTCTCCCAGGGTCCCGGGGCGCACGCGCTGAAGCTTCTCTCGCGCTTCATGGCTCAAAGCCGAGAGACCCGGATAGTCGAAAGCCTCCGGCAACTCGAGATTGTCGAGATGCGCCTGGTTCCGCAAGAGCTTCTCCTGCTTGGCGATATAGCCCTCGTAGTGGATCGTGTGCTCCACTTGGCGCAGGGCTGCCTCCACCTGGCGCTGGTGGACGCCAGCCTCCAGATAGGCGTCGAAGGCCGCCGTCAACTCAAGGTTGAATTCCCGCCCCACAAGCCCCACGGCCAGGGGATTTCCGCCCGCCCCCCCCCGCAGCTCGGAGATGCCGTGGCCCGGGTGTTTCAACCACGCGTGGGCCTTCTGGCGCAGACCCCGGGGCCGGTCGACAACCGACGTCCGGCGCAGCAAGTTCTCGACCCGCGCGCTGAATTCGCAGCGCGCCGCAAGGGCATCCTGGTCCTTGGCGGGCAACAGGTTAAGCTCCTTGGCGAGATCCGTCAGGCGCTCTTCGGCGTTGTCGCAACGCAGGTGCAGACGGTGCTCCGCCCGGGATGTGAACATGCGGTAGGGCTCGTCGATATCCTTGGTCACGAGATCATCCACCAGGACGCCCAGGTAGGAGGTGTCCCGCCGCAATTCGAGGGGCGCCTGGCCATCCAGATCCCTCGCTGCGTTCAGTCCCGCCACCAGTCCCTGGGCCGCCGC
>JAUUZX010000101.1 GCA_030592025.1 bacterium
CCTGGCGGGCGGCGCGGGCGTCATCTACCTGACGGGCCTTCCTTGCGAGCACTTCGCGAGCTATCCCGAGGTCTGCACATGCGAGCACTCGGCCACCGTGACCTCGGCCGAACTGGTGATCCAACTCGGCACGGGCGTGCCTATGGACCAGCGCAGTTGGGGGACGATCAAGGCCCTGTACCGCTGACCCCCAGTATCGTTAAACCGTGGCGCCCTACTTCCCGTCCTTCGGCGCCACGCCCTCCAGCCACCGCAAAATCTCCACCATGGCCAGGGTGTCCAGCCGGCAGTAGGCCCGCAGGTCGTTGAAGATCGAATCGCGGCTCGCCGGCTCCAGCCCTCCGAACATCGCCTGCTCGTAGCTGTGGGTCGCCGTGCCGCCGTCGCCGATCTGCAGGTGGCTGTAGTCGAGGTCCGTCACCGCCGGTAGCACCGCTTTCAGGGAGCAGCTCCCCGCCTGATCGGGGTGGTGCACGGCGAAGGACGAGAACGGCGCCATGAGGTCGTCGAGCCGTTCGACGATGTTCGTCAGCCGGGGCGCGCGCACCAGGTCGGTCTCAGCCAGGTCCTCGATGACCAGCTTCTCGAAGGCCACGTTCCAGGCCAGCACCGAGCCCTCGGGCTCGATGGCCTCGAGCAGCGCCTCGGTGAGGGCCCCCCGGGGGTCCCCGGGCCGAGTGGACAGGAACTCCCGGTGCTCGGGTTCGGCCCCCGGCGCGCGCTGGATGTGCACCGAGAACTGGCAGGGGATCTGCTGGTAGGGCCGGACGCCGTCGAAGGCCGGCACCGCGGGGGCAAACGTTTCGAAGTCCAGGTGGTGCACCGGGTAGGTCAGCGAGTCCAGCCACTTGCACAGGGCCAGGCCCTCGATGTGGGGCTTGCCCTCGACCAGTGCCTTCTTCTGCACGCGCTGCTTCCGCGACAGCCGGTCGTCGGGCACGCTCACGATCGTGAAGAGCCCCTCGTTCATGAGCTCCCATGCCTTCCGTCCGCCGGCATGGAGCTGGGTGACGTTGTCCGGCGGCAGGTCGGCCCAGCAGTGCTTCTTCATCGGGCAGGAATGGGGCGCGGTGCAGCGCGAGCCCAGGGGCGTGTCCGGGTCGGGGCCCGCGAGCATGTCCTCCATGGACGCGATGGTCTGGTCCATGTAGGGCGCCAGGCGCAGCACCCGCTCGGTGACGTCGGTGACGGTGAAGAACGACGTCAGGTCGAACTCACCGCGCCGGACGTACCCGTTGTTGATGTGCATGACCGCCAGGTGCTCGACCTCGATGTCCGCGTGGATCAGGGTGTTGTACTGGAAGGAGATGTCCCTGATGTGGTTCTCGCGCACCCGGGTGCCGGTCTTGACCTCGACGATGTCCCAGCGGCCGTCAGCGGCGGGCACGAGGATGTCCACCCGGCACAGGCGGCCATCCACCGCGAAGGCGGCCTCGAACAGGGGCACGCGCTTGGCCAGCAGCTTCGCCGTGGCGGCGACGGCCTCGTGGGCGTTGTCGAAACGCGGCACCTCCACCCCGCCCGGGAAGAGCCGTTGGGCCAGCTCGCCGATGTGGCGCCCCGCCTTCATGAGCAGCTCGCGGCCCGGGTCGCGGGGGGGCACCTTCTCGGGGGCGTTCCATTTGGTCCACAGGAGCTTGGGGCAGCGCAGGCCGTCGAGGTAGCGGGTCTTGGTGAGGTCGCGGGGCATGGTGTGGCTTTCGTGGGGGTGCCGTCGGTGACGAGAGGGCGAAGGACAGATGATAGCGGGTGGTCGGCAAGGTGGCCAGCCCGGCCTTGGCACCGCTGCTGATTTGGATGATAGTGGTGACGTCACTCCCTGAACCCGAGGATGCCATGAGCCACGACGACCTGCCCGAGCCCCCGGACATGAGAAAGGTCCACGCCCTGCGCAAGAAGATCCGCGCGGACAGGGGCAAGGAGCACAACTACCACCGCACCCCGTTGCATGACCGTTTCACCCGGGATGGCGGCCGGTCCGCCCGCGACATCGGCAGCTACACCATGATCCCCATGATGATGCTCGTCGGTCCCGTCATCGGCTTCCTGATGGGCCACTACGTGGAGGGTCGTTTCGGTGGCGAGCCGTGGGTTGGGGTGGGGGGTCTCGTGTTCGGACTGGCGGCGGCGGTGAGGCAGATCGTCCTCATGTTGCAGAGGAAAAATCCGCCCCCGGACCCCAAGGACAGCATGTAAAAAGCGGCCACCCCAAAACACTTTCGAAGATTATTCGAGATTATCTCGATCCGCAAAGCCCGTTAACGAAAATAACGAAAACTCACCTCGCCCCCGCCACCCCCCCCCTCGATTTCCGAAGATTTCCAACCGAAGTCGTCCGTTTCCGTTGCTGCCCATGGGGTTAATCCGCCATATTGTATCGTGTGATTGGAGCGAGATACCACAAATGAGATCCGAGGGGGTCTTGGGGCGGCTGAACCGTCGAAAAGGTTTCCGGCGAGCGACGTGTGGGGGACAGCACGTGGAGACCTGGGCGAGAATGCGATGGGGAGGGCCGCCCCCAGAACTTGGGACCATGCCGAGCCGTATGCTCTGCTTGCATACCATCACCTGATGGCGGCTCGCCCGGTCGTAGGAAACCTGCAATCCTACGGCCGGGGTTTTTTCTGCCAAAATCCGTTGACCCCGCTATACTCGATACCGCACCACCACATTCAGTCCCTGGTATTCGGGGGAACATCCGTGACGGGGCACCATGCCGAACATTGAACTGCCAGATGACTTTCCGGAACGACTCCGCGCATTCCGCACCGCCGGTCAATTGGCCGAGTCGGAGTTGGCCGCCAAGGCGGGCCTGACCTACAAGACCATCCGCGACCTCGAGACCGGCAAGCGCCGTCGCGTCATGGAGCGCACGGTCATGGTGCTGGCGGCGGCGCTCGAAATGACCACCGAGAAACTCCTGGGGATCGAGCCCCCGTCCGACTCCCCGCCCGAAACTCCCCCCGCCCCCCAGCGCCGCCGCTGGAGCACCGGGTTCATGGGTGTGGCCGTCACCCTCGTCGTGGTGGTGGCCGGTCTGCTGGTCGCTACCCGGTACGCCCACAAGCACGCCAATTGGGATGTCGGGCGTGATGTCCTGACCGTGCGCGACGCCATCTTCGGCATCACCCTGTGGGAAGCCCACGCCGAGGCCCAGTTCACCTTCTGTGAGGAGTCGCCCTGGAGCCCCCACCACCTGCTGGTGGGCCTGGGCAGCAAGTCCCCCGACGGCGGTCGTCTTCTGTGCCTCGAACGGGCCACCGGCGACACGATCTGGTCCGTGGGGCCCGACATCGAGGCCGTGGTCCGAGCCTTCGGCCCCGAGATCGTGAATGCCGCCAACTTCAGCGCCCGGGGACTCAAGACCGCCAACCTGGACGGCGACGGCACCCCCGACCTGGTCGTGAACTTCATGCACGGTCCCTACTACCCCAGCGTCCTGGCCTGGATCGACCGGGACGGGAACCGCGTCGCCCAGTATGCCAACAAGGGCCACCTCACGGACTACACGGTCGTCGATTGCGACGGGGACGGTCTCGACGAGGTCGTGGCCTGGGGCACGAACAACGCCCTCGACTACCAGGGCGGCACCGTGATCATGCTCGACGCCGACCACTGGCGGGGCGCCTCCATCGACTCCTGCTGCAGCCCCGCCAGCACCGAACCCGACTCGGCTCTCCTGCGCCTGGTATTGCCCCAGTACCCGGAGGCGTACATGAACATCATGGGCCACCGACGTTTGACCACCTTCGGCCTCCAGGCCTACCGCGGACCCGGCGGCGCCACCATGTTCAGCGTCGGCATCGGGGGCAACACCCATCAAGGGGTCGTCCTCACCCTCGATGACCAGCTCCGCCCTCTGGGCGCCCGTTCGTCGGACACTTTCCTCGCGCACATGAAGCGCGACTGGCCCGACAGCCTCGTCCAGGGCGCCGGCCCGAGCGACGAGGTGTGGCTCGCGCGGTGGCTGACGCATCATCGGCGGTTCGAGGCGGGGCATCGGCCAGTGGTTGCGGAATAGCGACCGCGTTTCGATCGTCTCCATGCCCCCGTAGACCACCCGAAGGAGACACCCCGTGAACAACAAGGTCCTCGTCATCATCGGCACCGCCGAACCGGAAAAGGCCCACGCCGGCGCCCTGGCCGACCTGGACGTGCAGTTCGTGGGCCCGCTCATCAGCGAGGCCATCCGCGAGGGGTACGTGCCGCTGGTTTGGTGAAGTGAAAATACGTACCTTTTATCGATACCCCACGTCGGCTCATCTATCGAAAAGGGGACCACCATGGGAAAGCTCATCGTCACGTTGGCTGTGTTCATTCTGTTCACCGGCGCCGCCTCCGCCCAGGACATCGGCCACCACCCGAACGAGATCGGCGTGTACATCACCGAGACGCCGACCGGCGTGGCTGACGCGATACTGACGGCGACGGAAGGCGGCGTGTACCGGGCCCACCTCGTCCTCTCGAATCCGGTGAACGAGCACACCGGCGACCCGATCACGACGCTGGGCTACTTCGAATTCGTCGTTCGGTTCCCCGCCGGCTGGGAAATCAAGGACGAGTTCATCCACTGCGACAACGGCTTCATCCCCCGAAACTCGGGCGTGTTCGCCTGCGACGGCCCCCATCCCGTCATGGACGGCTACGCGACGCTGGTGTCCTTCTACCTGGAAACGACAACGGCCCCGGCCGGCGAGGTCTTCCTCTCCCCCAACGCCTCGGCGGCTACCATCCCCGGTCACATGGTGATCTCCGACGCCTTGGACCGGACGTACTCCAGGGCCTACCCCGTCTCGGGGGACTACGCGCGGCCGGTCATGGGCATCAACATGGCCGTCGTGCCGGGCGAGGATGCGGGTTGGGGTAAGGTGAAGGCGTTGTTCCGTTAGGTATACAAAGGCGGCCGGACCCCATCAGGCCCGGCCGCTTTTCATTCTCGCAGGAAAAACCGCGTGCCTAGTGCCCCGCATCCGCCCGCATGTGCCCCGCCAACTCCCTGATCTCCACCAGGTCCTTCTTCATCTTGGCGTAGCCGTACCAGGTGGCGTAGTCCGGGTTCATGTGGAACGTGCCCTGGAACGCCTTCATGCGGTGGTCCATGAACATCTCGTAGAGGATCAACTCGATCTTCGTGTTCACGTCGTAGAACTCGAGCAGGTCCGGGTACTCGGCGCCGGGGCGGTGGTCGTACTTGATGACCCCGTCACGGTACAGGTCGGCGATGATCTCGATGGCCGCGGCGAAGACCTTGTCGATCTCCTTCACCATGGCGTCGGCCTGGGTGAAGTTGTCCTTCACGAAGCTCGGCGTGTGGCAATCCTCGCAGACCTTGACGAAGCGCGCGCGCTCCACGTCGAAGTCTTCCTTGGTCAGGCGCGCCACCTGGCCACCCTTGACGATGTCGAGGCGGGCGGTGGGCTGACCCGCGGGGTCCAGCACGCCCAGGGCCTTCAAGATGCTCACCCGGTAGCCCATCCACTCGGCGTCTTCCTCGGGCAGGCGCACGGCCAGGAAGCCCCAGGCCGAGTATGCGCGGTGGTTGCCATCCTGCATGTGGCAGGTCTGACAGGTGGGCGCGCGGCCCTTCTCGCCGTCTTCGCCCAGGGCCCGGTTCATGAGGTAGGTCGTGCCGTGCTTGGAGCTGGACCACATTTCCCATTGGGGATGGTCGAAGCCCATGTGGCAGGTCTGGCAGGCTTCCGGCTCCAGGGCCTCGACCTTGCGGAAGGCGTGGCGCGTGTGGCAGTTCTGGCAGTCCATGCCGTAGTGGTAACCGTCGGGCGATTCCTTGGCGCGGGACTCTTCGGTCACGCCCAGGGTGTGGCAGCCGCCGCAGCCCTGCTGGCCCTCGTTGAAGGCGCTCGGCTGCATGTGCATGGTGGGCATCGCCTCGAGGGCGACCATGCCCAGGGCGTGCTTGCCGCTCATGTACTGGTCGGCCTGCTCCTCATGGCACTCGGCGCAGGTCTCGAT
This sequence comes from bacterium, assembly GCA_030592025.1. The sequence continues at coordinate 5,974 of JAUUZX010000101.1, forward strand.
GGTCGGCAGCTTGGCCTTGGCCACGTCGTCGGCGCTGGTGTGGGCGTCGCCGTGGCAGCCCGTGCAGTCCATCTCGTGGGACATGACGCCGCGGTTGAAGTCCACAACCAGGTTCGGGGTCATCTTCGCGTGGCAGGTCTCGCAGTCCGACGGGACGGCCTGGGCCGCGCCCGCCAGCAGGAGCACCAGCAGCAGGGGAAC
>JAUUZX010000037.1 GCA_030592025.1 bacterium
ATGGCAACCGAAACGGCCACCATCACCCTTCGGGGTGCTGGATATGTCGCGAATCTCATTTCTTGTCCTCGTTTCTCTGGTGGAAGTACATTCGCAAAGTCCCACCTACCCGAAGAACAGGTAAGTGACGAAGATGGCCGCCGTGATCCCCGCCAGGTCGGCCATGAGCCCGCAGAAGACCGCGTGCCGCGTGCGCCGGATGCCCACCGCCCCGAAGTACACCGCCAGCACGTAGAACGTCGTCTCGGTGCTGCCCTGGACGATGCTGGCCAGGCGGCCGGCGAAGCTGTCGGCGCCGTGGGCGGTCATGGTCTCGATCATCATGCCCCGGGCGCCGCTGCCGCTGAGGGGCTTCATGAAGGCCGTGGGCAGACCGTCGATCCAGGCCGTGTCGATGCCCGTCGCGCCCACGGCCACCCGCAGGCCGTCGAGCACGAGGTCGAGGGCGCCGCTGGCCCGGAACACGCCGATGGCCACGAGCATCGCCACCAGGTAGGGGATGATGCCGACGGCCACCTTGAACCCATCCTTGGCTCCGTCCACGAACGTCTCGTAGAGGTTCACGCGACGCCGGATGCCCCCGAACATGAACCCGATGATGACCGCGAAGATGAGGAAGTTCGCCACGACGGACGAGCGCGCTTCGAGCACTTCCCGGGGCAGGCTCGACAGCCAGGCCACCAGTCCGACCATGGCCACCGTCATGCCGCCCAGCCAGCCCAGGACCACGGGGTCGAGCAGGCGGATGCGCTGGAAGAACGAGGTGACGATGAGCCCCACCATGGTGCTGCACCAGGTGGCGATGAGTATGGGCAGGAAAACGTCCGTGGGGTCGGCCGCGCCGAGTTGGGCGCGATACGTGAAGATGGTCACCGGGATGATGGTCACCGCGGAGGTGTTGATGACCAGGAAGAGGATCATGTCGTCGCTGGCGGTGGTCTTGTCCGGGTTCAGTTCCTGCAGTTCGCCCATGGCCTTCAGGCCCAGGGGCGTGGCGGCGTTGTCGAGGCCGAGCATGTTGGCCGCCATGTTCATGACGATGCTGCCGCTGGCCGGATGGCCTTCCGGGATGCCCGGGAAGAGGCGGCGCAGCAACGGGCCAAAGATCCTGGCCAGCAGGTCCACGGCGCCGCCCCGTTCGCCGATCCGCATGATGCCCAGCCACAGGCACATGACCCCCGTGAGGCCCAGGGCGATGGTGAACGCCGTCTGGGCCATGTCGAAGGTGGCGCCGACCATGTCGCGCCACACGCCGGTGTTCCCGGCCAGGTGACGGCCGATGGCGGCGATGAAGGCGCCAACGAAGAAGAACGTCCAGATCCGGTTGAGCATGAAACCTCCGGGATGACCGGTCGCGCACGGTTTGTTCGCCCGCAGCATACCCTTGCCCCCGCCGGCTGTCATGCCCGGGATGATGACAAAAAGAAAACGTTTTTCAATATCATATAGTTTTAATATGATATGCGCGTCCCGTTGACGACGAGAGGGTGGACCCGAAGGGGAGGATGCGATCATGGTACCTACGCACGCGCAACGGAACCGGGGCCTCGGGTTGATCGGCGGGTGCATCCTGCTGCTGGCCGGCGCGGTCCCGGCCTCGGCCCAGGTCATGGTGGCCGGCGACGAGTCCTTCAGCGTCTCCTACGCCGATCCCCTCGTGGTCGACGCGCCGGGCGTCCTGGACAACGACCTGCTGGACGGTGAGGCGGCCTTCGAATTCGGCGCCGTGGCCGAACTGGTCATCGACGCCGCCTACGGGACCCTCGTCCTGAGCCCCGACGGTTCCTTCACCTACACGCCGGGCCCGACCTTCGACGGCCTCGACAGCTTCGTCTACGCGGCTGTTTCCGGTGCGGCCTACGACGAGGCCACGGTGTTCCTGTCCGCCTGCAAGGGCGGCCCGGACGTTTTCTTCTGCTGGAAAGAAGGGGCGTTCCAGGCCCTGGCCACCGACCTCGGCTACTTCTCGCGCCACGAAGGATTCGAGGACGAGGCGGTGTGGGGCACGGCCCGGATCCCGAACAGTGTCCCCGGCGTCAGCAGCCAGGGCATCAGGTGGACGACCAACTACGCCGACGAGGTGCGCACCAACCCCATCACCACCACCAGCGGCGGTCCCCGCACGGGCCTGTGGTCGGTCATGGACGCGCTGCACGGCTACGCGGAGGGGACGGCCGCGAGTTGCGACGTCGATACCCCCGCGGTGACCTGCCTCTACCATGACGGGGTCACGGGGGTCGTGGAGCCGGGCGTCGCCCCGCTGGTCGGCGTCGGTGGCTACATGACCGGCACCTACCCCGCCAACATGGCGGTCGTCATCAACGACACGACCCTCTACCCGGGGGGCAACTTCAGCGACTACCAGTTCTTCGGGGTCATCGACACGCGACCGGAGGGCTTCACCCGCTTCGAGTTCCGGGAGATGGCCGGCAAGGTCGGCCAGAAGGTGCTGGTCTGGGGCGACGACTTCACCCTCCTGTCCACCGATCCCCACGTGGTGTCGGCGGTGCCGGACCCGGAGTCCCGTTTCTTTTTTGCCGGCGCCGGCCCCAACCCCGCAGGCGGCTCCACCACCTGGCGCTTCACCCTGGAGGAGCGGGGGGACGTGCGCCTTGTCGTCTACGACACCCGCGGCCACCTGGTGCGCGAGTTGACCACGGGCTCGCGGGAAGCCGGGCCCCACGCCGTCGGTTGGAACGGCCGCGACGCCGGTGGCCGCAAGGTCGCCGCCGGAACCTACTTCGGACGCTTGAGCGTGGGCTCGGGCAATGGGCGGGATGTGCAGGTGCGGAAGATGGTCATCATGCACTAGACTGTCGGCTCTCTCGACGACGTGGCCCACCCCGCAAGGAGCCGTGATGCAGACCGTCTGGACCGGGACCCTCAGGAAGATGCGCGCAGACGCCGCCGAACCGGTGCAGTACAGCCTGGCCGACGGCTGGTTCGCTGAAGGTGAGCGCGCGGCGGATCACCCCCTCAATCCTCACCTGGGCACAGAGATCGAGCTGCGCTTCATCGGCGAGATCAACTGCACGGCCTGCGGCCGCAAGACGAAGAAGACCTTCGGCCAGGGCTTCTGCTTCCCCTGCAGCCGGTCCCGGGCCGAGGCGGACATCTGCATCGTCCGGCCGGAGCTGTGCCACCACGGCGAGCCCGACAACCCCTGCCGCGACGAGGAATTCGCCCAGGCCCAGTGCTTCCGGCCCCACTACCTCTACTGCTCCCTCACCTCGGGCGTGAAGGTGGGGATCACCCGCGAGCAGAACATCCCCTCCCGCTGGATCGACCAGGGCGCCGTGGCCGCCTGCCCCGTGGCCGTGCTGCCGGACCGCCGCGAGGTCGGTTTCGTGGAGAAACGCCTCAGCGATGAGGGCTTCGCCGACAAGACCCACTGGACCCGCATGCTCAAGGGCGGCCCGCCGGAGGACCTCGACCTCATGGCGGTGGTCGGCCAGGTCGTCGAGCGGCTCACGGCCTGGGGGACCCCCGGCGTGCTGTCGGAACTGGTGCGCCTGGAGCGGCGCTTCGTCTACCCCGTGCAGCACTATCCCGAGAAGGTGAAGAGCCTCAACCTGGACAAGAACCCCGTCGTGGGCGGTGTTCTCGAGGGTATCAAGGGCCAGTACCTGCTGCTGGACGTGGGCGTCATCAACCTGCGCAAGTACAGCGGGTACCGGGTCGAGTTCTCCGCCTGAGAACCGTCGCCCGTCGCTGACGGTCCGGGACGTTGCCGTCCCCGCCGGGATTATTCTTCCCCGCTTCATCTCCCCGGGATCGCCTCGGAACGCCGCCCTGGCCGCTGGTCCACCCCTTGCAATCGGGTCCGCATCCGATGGATGCCAAACCGTTTCAAGGAGGAACGCCATGAGAACCGATCCCGACAGACCGATCCCCGCCACGGGCATCGAAGCCGGCCTCGAACGCCTGGGCGTGCGCGAACTCGAGGAGCGCATGGAGTTGAGCCCCCTGCTGGCCGATGGGGGCGTGGGGGACACGGACAACTGCGAGTGCACCTGCCGCTGCGACAACACGATGCCCGAGGAGATCGACATCCCGATCCTGTACGGCGACCTGAAGCCCGAAGAGATCACGCGCGGTTTCTAGTGGACCCACGATCGACACCCTCGCCAAGCCGGTCGAGGCCCGGGATCCTGCGGGACCCCGAGCCCGACCGGCGGGCGCAGCCGGCGAACACGCTGTGGGAGTTGTGGAACATGCGGGCCCTGGACCCCGCGGCCACACCGGACGACCTCATGGCCTACCGCGCCCGGCGCGCCCAGGTCCTGGCAAGAGAACGGGAGGCTCTTGCCGGGCTGTGGTCGGGGGCCAAGGACATCCTGGCCCCCGGCCACGGTTTCTTCGCGGCAAACCCGGAACTGGCTTCCGGCCTGCTCGTCTCCATGCACCTCGGGCCGTATGCGCTCGTCCCCGAGCCCCTGCTGGCCATGGGCCGGACGCTGCGGGTGCTGGTCACCCCGGAGGCACGCCGAAAGAACGAGGACCAGGCGACCCGCATGGGTGCACGGTTGGGGCATGGCGCGGACATCCGCTGGTTGCCCCTGGGCGATCGCGGCACCCTGCGCGAGGTGCTGCGGGCCCTGCGGGACGGCGAACCCGTCTTGGCCTACGTCGACGGCAATCTCGGCGAGGACGGTTTCGCCGGCACCCGCGACCAGGGCCTCGACTTCGAACTCCCGGGGCGCACCATCCGCGTGCGCACGGGGCTGGCGCGGCTGGCCGCTCGCGTGGGGTGCCCCATCCATCCGGTATCGGTGCACTGGGATGAGGACGGCCGCCCGGTGTGGGTCCGCGGCGCCACCCTCCGCCCGAAGCGGGGCGACGACCCCGGCGAGGTCACCCGCCAGATCTTCGACTGGGTCTTCGGCGAGATCCGGGCCTATCCCGAGCAGTGGACCTTTTGGGCCATGCTCAAGGAGTCGGCGGCGTGCTTCGCGACGACGGCCCTCGATGACGCCGCCGTGCCGCCCCATTTGCGCGGCGACTATGCCCGCGCCTTTCGCATCTGCTTCGACCGCTCCCCGGCCACGGCCCGGCTCCATCTGCAGCGGGAGGTGGCCGTGTGGCCCGGCGACGTGCTCGTCGACCTGCACAGCGACCGCTTCTTCGACGCCGGAGGTCTGCGCGATGCCGACCTGACCTCCCTGCGCGCCGGCCGGCCCTCCCTGGCCGAACTGGCGGCGGAGCACGGCGAATCCTGGGTGACGTACCATGCCTTGAGGCTCTGCTTGCTGGGCCTGGCCCGCCTCGACGGATGAGCCGCGAGCCGATCCTGCTGGTGCACGCCCATCCGCAGGGGCCATGGGTCGTCCAGCGGGGTGACCGGCGGTTGGCCGTGCCCGCGGTGTTGGGGAGGGTTCTGGCGCCTTGGAGCGGCACGTCGCCGCGGCGGGCCGATCTGCACGGCGCGCTTGTCGGGGCCACCGGCGCGGCGCCGCAAGATGTGGACGGGCTCCTGGCCGTCCTATGGACCCGCGGACGCCGGCGCCGCGGACCCTGGCTGCGGGGGGTGGTGCTGCCGCCACGGCTGGTGGCGCGCCTCGCCCAACCGCTGGCTGCCGCGACGGACGCGCGCCGCCTGTTGATGCTTGTGGGGTTCGGCGTCGTGGGCCTGGCCGCGGGCCTGTCCTTCGGGGCGGCGCCTGCAGATAGCCCGACCAACTGGGCCGTCGCCATCCCGCTCTTCCTGGCGTCGGCGCTGCTCCACGAGTTGGGCCACGCGGCCGCCCTCCTGCGCCGGGGCTACCCGCCGGGGGCGGTGGGCGTCGGGCTCATGTTCGTCCTGCCCGTGCTGTGGTGCGACGTCTCGGCCGTCACCGCCCTGCCGCCCCGCCGTCGGCTGGGGGTCGACCTGGCCGGCCCCGCCTTCCAGTTCGCCGCCGCCGGGTTGTTCGCGTTGGTTGCCCTGGTCTGGCCCGCCGTCGGCCGGCCGGCGGCGACCGCCGCGGTGGGCGCCGTGATCTGGAGCCTTCTGCCGTTCATCCGCTCCGACGGGTTCTGGGCCATCGGCGACCTACTGGGTGTCGGAGATCTGGACCGGCAGCCCCAATCCTGGGAGCCGCGGAGAGTGGTCGTTGCGCTGGGGACCTACCGCCTGCTGCACACCGTTTTTCTGGCGACGATCGGGATCGTGATCGGCGGTCGCGCCGCCGCCCTGGGGAGCCACGTTTTCGGCTATGGACCGGACGTCCGGCAAACCGTCGCGTGGGTGTTGGGGTCCGCGGCCCTGATCCTGGCCGCGCGCCGTCTCCTGCCCATGAAATCGGGTGCGCCCGCACCCTGAGCGGTCTATGATCCACGGGCCACCGCGCAAAGGGCGCGGGGCCGGAAGGACCGACCGTGACCAACCTGCCCCCGGATGATCCCGGCGAACCCGTCGAGCTGCCCATCGACGGCGTCCTCGACCTGCACACCTTCGCCCCCCGGGACGTGAAGGAACTCGTGCCCGCGTGGCTGGACGAGTGCCGGGCGGCGGGGATTCTCGACGTGCGCATCATCCACGGCAAGGGCCAGGGCGTGCTGCGGGAGATCGTTCACGGTATCTTGGCCAAGGACCCCAAAGTGGTGCATTTCGGGCACCCGTCCGATGGCGGATCCTGGGGCGCGACCGTGGCCAGACTGGAGAAATGAAGGCGGGACGATGGCGAAGAAGAAGAAGCGCAAGCCGGTGAGCGACGAGCCCGACGCGGGCCCGCGGCGCGGTCTGCGCAGGTCGATCCGCCACCAGGCCGTTGAGGACTGGGAGGACGTCGACGCCGGATCCATCGTGGACGCCCAACCGCCGCGCATCATGCTGCGGATGTTGCCCCTGCGCGAGGCGCTGGCCATGTTGGAGCGCGAGGTGCGCCTGCACGCGGGGAACGGCGAGGCCGAGGTGCTGGTCGTCCACGGTCGGGGGACGAACTCGCCGGGCGGTGTCTCGGTGCTGGGTCCGGAGGTGCGCCGTTGGTGCGCCGACAGTTCGCTGGTCCGGAGTTGCCGCGAGGCTCCCCGTCGCTGGGGCGGCGAGGGCGCCGTGGTGCTGAGCCTGGTTCCTTAGGAGAGACAAGATGGACACCACCTCCCAGCCCCTCCGCGGACGCTGCGCCCTGGTCACCGGCGGGGGCCGTCGCATCGGCCGCGAGTTGGCCCTGGCCCTGGGCAAGGCCGGCGCCATCGTCGTCGTCCACTACCTGCATTCCGCCGACGCGGCCCACGCCGTGGCCGCCGCCATCGGCGCAGGGGCCTGCACGGTGCAGACGGACCTGGGAGACGCCGACAAGACCGCCAGCCTCATCGACCGGGCCGCGGCGGTGGCCGGACGTCCCGTCGATATCCTCGTCAACAACGCCTCGGTTTTCGAAACGGCCGATGCGTCGACGACCAGGGCCGCGGACTGGGACCGCACCCAGGCGGTGAACCTGCGCGCGCCTTTCCTGCTGGCCCAGGGCCTCGCGCGCCAGTTGCCCGCCGGGGTCACCGGCGCGGTCGTCAACCTGGGTGACATCCGCGCCCTGCGGCCCGGCGCCGACCACTTTTCCTACACGGTGAGCAAGGCGGGCCTCCATGGCCTGACCCGTAGTCTGGCGGTGGCCCTGGCGCCCCGGGTGCGGGTGAACGAACTGGCCCTGGGGGCCATCCTGCCGCCGGTGACCGCCGAGGGTCACGACTACGACCACGTGGCCCGGGAGGACATCCCCACCGGCCGCTTCGATACCCCGCAGGACGTGGCCCACGCGCTGCTGTTCCTGCTGACCAACCCGGCCGTGACCGGGCAGACCATCTGCATCGACGGCGGGCGTCACCTGATCTGACGTCGATCTGAAGCCACCGGGGAGGACACGCCATGCCGCGTCTGAAGAAGAAGTTGATCGTGGTGGGGGACCGCCTGCTCGTCCGGCCCGAGGAAGGGGAGGAGCGCACCAACGCCGGTCTCTACCTGCCCCAGTCGGCCATGGCCTCGCGCCAAGCCCGGGGCGGTTGGGTCGTCTCGGTGGGGCCGGGCACGCCCATCGTGCGCATCGACCCCGACGGTGATCCCTGGGAAGAAGGCAGCGTCGCGCCCCAGTTCGTGCCCATGCAGGCCGAGGAGGGCGACTACGTGCTCTTCCTGCACAGGGCGGCGGTGGAGATCACTTTCGAGAAGAGCAACTATTTGATCGTTCCCAACTCGGCCGTGCTGGTGCTCATGCGTGAGGGCTGGGATCCGGAGCATGGGGAGTGGGTGGGTGGGGAGACGAATTGATGGTTGGTGCTTGCCTCACCCCATCCGCACCCTGAACCCCAACACAAACGACGACGCCCCCGCCGCCGAACTCCCCGCCATGCGCCCCCTCGGCGTCACCCGCACGTGGGTCACCGCCGCGTCGCAGCCGAACCCATCCGCCACCGGCGCATAACCCCAACTCACCCCGCCGTCGTCCGAGAACTGCACATCATCCGTCAGGTC
>JAUUZX010000133.1 GCA_030592025.1 bacterium
CAGCGAGGTGGGGGGCACCTGACTCGCGTCGATGGGCAGCAGCAGCGACAGCAGCTCGATGAGGGTGCGCGCGAGGCCGTAGTTGGGGTCGTCCGGACCCACCACCGCCAGCCGGGGTTCCGCCCACAGTTTCAGCACGGCCAATTCGTAGGTCAGTCCCGAATTGAAGAACAGGTCGGCGTTGTTCTGGTGGGGGAAGATGTGCGTGTCCTCGCCATGGCGGACCTTGGGCCAGCGGGCCAGGGTCTCGCTGGCGGTGTAGCCCCGGAACTTGGCGTCCCGCACGATGCGCCGGAAAAGGCGGCTGTGGGTCGTCTTGATGTAGCTGAGGTTCGTGATGTTGAGATGGCAGAGGGCCGACACGTAGATCAGCATCTTGCGCGCGTCGGGGATGGCCGGCGTCAGGCGCGGGTTCAGGGCGTGGATGCCCTCGACGATGAGGGGCTCGCCCCGGGTCAGGCGGGTCGGCGTGTCGGCGACGGTGCTCTTGCCCGAGGGGAAATCGAAGCGGGGCAGGAAGACCTCCTCGCCGGCCATGAGCGCTTCCAGGTGTTCGTTGAAGAGGTCGATCTTGAGGGCTTCGAGGGACTCGAAGTCGAAGTCGCCGTCGGGGGCCCTGGGGGTGTCGTCCCGGTCCACGAAGTAGTCGTCCAGGGAGAGGGCGAAGGGGCGGAAGCCGAGGACACGCAGATGGACCATGAGCCGTTTGGCGCTGCTCGTCTTGCCGCTGGACGAGGGGCCGGCCAGGAGCACGAGGCGCCCGTCGGCGGGCTGGTCCGCCACCTGGCGGGCGGCCTCCACGAAGAACTGGGCGTGGCGGGCCTCGGAGATCTGGATGAGTTCCGATGTGCGGCCCTCGACGATGTACTGGTTGAGGGAGCCCGTGTCCTCGAGTTCGAGATCCTGGATCCAGCGCTGGTACTCGCGCAAGGTGCGCAGGAGTTTGGGCTGGGGCGCGTACACCGGCTGTGGGCGACCGCCGCCGGAGTCGATGAGCAGGACGAACCCGGGGTCCTCGGCCTCGAGGCGGAAGTCGGGCACGTACCCCGTGGAGGGGAGCTGGCGTCCGTAGTAGAGCTGGTCGCGACCGTCCATGCGGTAGAGGGTCAGGTGGTCGCGGCGCAGGTAGCGGGCCGTGGCGGCGCTGCGGCGCTCACCCCGGCGCTCGTAGATCTTCAGCAGTGCGCGCAGACCGAGGCGTTGGGGGGTGAGGCTCAGGTCCTGGCTGCGCAAAGCGCGCATGTGTTCGTCGAGGGCGACCAGTTCGTCCCCGGTCAGGGGCGCGTCCCGCCGCAACTCGCAGTAGAACCCGCCGGCGTAGCTGAAGTTCACCCACAGCTCGTGGTCCGGGAAGAGATCGTCGGCCGCCGCGGCGAGCAGGAACAGCACCGTGCGCTGAACGGTGGTGCGGGCCAGGGGGTCCGCCAGGGTGATGAGCCTGACCCGATCCTCGTGGCCGAGGGATTCCGCGAGGCTCGTCCGTCGTCCGTTGATGGACGCGACGACCACCGGGTCGTCCCCCGTCATGGCCTCCGGCCGTACCCGGTCGATGAGTTGCCGTACGGTGGTCCCGACGGGGGTGTCCACCCGCTGTCCATCCAGTTCGTCCCAGGTCGCGTCCGTGCCCATGGAGCCCTCCTTCGCCGGTGGCATTTCTAGTCCTTGTTCTTCCCCGGTTTGGAACTATTATCATTTTGGACCGGGGGCGCGTCGGCTTTTGCCGGCGCCGGGTCGCCGGTCCCCTTTTTAGCACGGGAATCCGTATGATAGAAGCCGGATCCCTTGAACAGCAGACCGACTCCGCCGCTGATCAGGCGTTCGACACGGCCCCGGCATTTCGGGCAGCGTTGGCGCTTGGGGGCGGTGATGGGTTTGAATTCCTCGAATTCCAGGCCGCACTTGGTGCAGCCGTATTCGTAGGTGGGCATGGAGACTCCTCCGCCCGCGTGGTCGCGGACCGGGGTTGGGGATCGACGCTCACGAGAGAGACACCAATATGAACGACCACCGTTCACCGCGCCAGGCGGCGGACGGTGACCGGATGACCTGGCTCCAAGGAAGGGTGGTTCCCATGAAGATCGCGATCAACGGTTTCGGACGGATCGGACGTTCGGTATTCAGGATTCTCCACGACCGGAAGGACATCGAGGTCGTGGGCATCAACGACCTGATCGACCCCGAGACCATGGCCTACCTGCTGCGGCACGATACGGTGATGGGGAACTTCCCCGGCCGGGCCGTGATCGAGGACGGGCATCTGGTCACGGACCGCGGCGCCGTCCGCCTGACGTCCGAGCGTGACCCCGCCGCCCTGCCCTGGCGGGAACTGGGCGTGGATTTCGCCGTGGAGGCAACGGGCGTGTTCCGCAAGCGGGCCGACGTGGCCAAGCACGTGGAGGCGGGGGCCGCCAAGGTGATCCTCACGGTTCCGGCGAAGGACGAGATCGACGCGACCATCGTCATGGGCGTGAACGACCAGGATCTCAAGCCCGAGCACCAGGTCATTTCCAACGCCTCGTGCACGACGAACTGCCTCGCGCCGCTGGTCTACGTGCTGGACAGGGAATTCGGCCTCAAGCACGGGCTGATGACCACCACCCACGCCTACACCAACGACCAGAAGCTCGTCGACGCGCCCCATTCGGACCTGCGCCGGGCCCGGGCCGCCGCCGAGAACATCATCCCGACGACGACGGGCGCCGCGCGGGCCGTGGGCAAGGTGTTGCCCCACCTGGACGGACGTCTCGACGGCATGGCCATGCGGGTGCCCGTGCCCTGTGGTTCGGTGGTGGACCTGGTCAGCGTCATGGAAAAGGACGTCACCGTCGACGGGGTGAACGCCGCGCTCAAGGCCGCCAGCCAGTCGGATCGTTTGCGTGGCATCCTCGACTACGCCGAGGACCCCATCGTGTCGTCGGACATCGTCGGGGACAGCCATTCGTCCATCTTCGACCCGGGTTGCACGTCGGTCACCGGCGGCAACCTCGTGAAGACCGTGAGCTGGTACGACAACGAGTGGGGCTACTCGAGCCGGGTGTGCGACCTGCTGACCCTCATGGCCAAGGTCGGTTGATGCTGCGGGGTTGATCCGGGTCCTCCCCGGTTTTGGAAGGGACGGCGCGGGCCTCGTGGCCCGCGCCGTTTGCCGTCCAGCGGCCGGATCATGTATAATGGTTGTGACGTTCGTTCTTCCGGAGGGGCCAGGCCCCATGCATCCTCCGGGCTTCCCCCCTCGCGCCCGAGGTCGATCATGCCGCGTCTCCTGCTCGTCATACTCCTGGTGACCCTCCTGACATCCGCGGCGACCATTGGCGCAGCCTTCGAAACGACGCCACTGGCGGATCCCGTTCCCGGCGCGCCCTGGTCGCTGAAGCACCTGGCCCAGCAGGGCGTCGTGCTCGAAGCCGCGATCAAGGCCCGGTCGGCCGAGGCCGGAGCCCGGGCGTTGGCTCTCGCCACGCCGGGCATGGACGACTACGACGTCACCTGGTACGACCTCGTCCTGGACCTGGATCCCGGTGGCCAGCAACTCTCGGGCACAACCACCGTGCGGGCCGAGGTGACGGGCGCGTCCCTGGAGATCGTCGACCTGAACCTGAACCTGAACATGGTCGTTTCCGAGGTGCGCGGGGCGGCCGGAACGCTCGCAACGACGCGGGCCGGGGATGTCCTGAGTGTGACCCTCGAGCGTCCCTACCTCCAGGGCGAGTTCTTCACCCTGGAGATCGACTACGGGGGGAACCCAGCCGGTGACTACTTCGGCTGGGCGACCTACGGCGGCCAACCCCTGATCTGGACCCTGGCCGAGCCCTTCGGCGCCCGGGACTGGTGGGTGTGCAAGGACCTGAACACGGACAAGGCCGACTCGGTGGACCTCCACGTTACCGTGCCGGATCCCCTGTACGTGGCGTCGGTGGGACGGTTGGACGCCACGACCGTCCCGGAGGCCGGACGCTCGACCTTCCACTGGAAGCACCGCTACCCCATCGCCACCTACCTGGTGTCGCTGGCGATCCATCCCTACGACGTGATCACCGACGAGTACCAGCCCATGGTCGGCGATCCGATGCCGGTGCTGCACTACGTCATCCCGGACTGGGCAGCGGACGCCGAGTTGGGCTACGCCGTCACCCCGGCCATGATCACGGCGTTCGCGGCGGTCTTCGGCGAGTACCCGTTCGTCGACGAGAAATACGGCCACGCCCACTTCCCCTGGGGAGGCGGCATGGAGCACCAGACCTGCTCGAGCATGCTGTACTGGTACTATGGCGAGGGCATCATCGCCCACGAGTTGGGCCACCAGTGGTTCGGCGACATGATCACCTGCGCGGACTTCCACCACATCTGGCTCAACGAGGGCTTCGCCCGCTGGATCGAGGCCTACTGGCTGGAATACAGCGTGGGGGTGCAGGCCTACCGCGACCGCATGGAGGCCGTCAAGTACGTGGGTGCGGGCACCGTCTTCGTGGAGGACACGAGCGACTTCGCCGACATCTTCGACCTGGACCTGACCTACAACAAGGCCTCATGGGTCGTCCACAGGCTGCGCGGTGTCCTGGGGGATGAGGACTTCTTCGCGGGCCTGGCCGCCTACCGCTCCCAGTTCGAGTTTGCCTCGGCCACGACCGAGGACCTCCAGCAGGCCATCGAGGGCGCGACGGGACGGGACCTCTCCACCTTCTTCCAGCAGTGGATCTACGGTGACGGCGCGCCGGTCTACGACCTCAGTTGGACGAACGTGCCCCAGACCGGTGGCGGTGGACGCGTGACCGTGCGGGTGGCCCAGGTGCAGAACGGCGCCCTCCTCTTCGCCATGCCGTTGGAGATCCGCATCATGACCGACCAGGGTGTGGACAGCCACGTCATCGACAACGCCGAGGCCGTCGAATGGCACGTCTTCGACGTGGCGGGCGTTCCCTCGAACGTCGAGCTCGATCCCGACGGCTGGGTGCTGTGCACGGTGCAGGACCAGGCCGTGTCGGGGGTGCCCACCGCGGGAGCGGCCGTGGCCAGAATCACCGGCAACGCGCCCAATCCCTTCAACCCGTCCACGACCATCGCCTTCGATCTGGCGACGCCGACGGTGGTGGAGATCGTCATCTACGACGCTTCCGGTCGCCGGGTGCGCGCCCTGCTCGATGAATTGCGGCCCGCCGGCGGGCAGAAAACCGTCTGGGACGGTCGCGACGGCGGGGGCCGGTCCGTGGCGACGGGCGTCTACTTCGCCCGACTCCGTGCCGACGGCCATGAGGACTTCCACAAGATGACCCTCGTGAAGTAGGCAGGGGGCGACGACGTGCGGCATCTTCTGGCGGCCTCCCTGCTGTGGGCCTTCTCGTTCGGCCTGATCAAGGGCCACCTCACCGGGGCCGACCCGGTGGCCGTGGCCTGCCTGCGCCTGGCCCTGGCCGCGGCCGCCTTTGCGCCGGTGCTCGTACGACGGAGCCTGGGGCCGCGGGTGTGCACCATGGCCCTCGCCCAGGGCGGCCTCCAATTCGGCGCCATGTATATCCTGTACATCGCCTCCTTCGCCCGGTTACCGGCCTGGCTGGTGGCGACCTTCACGATCTTCACCCCCATCTACGTCACGTTGTTGTCGGACCTGCTGGAGCGACGTTTCCGGGTTCGTCATCTGTTGGCCGCCCTGGTGGCCGTGGCGGGGGCGGGCCTGATCGTCCTGCGGGGCTTGCCGGCGGGTGCGGACTGGCAGGGCGTGCTCCTG
>JAUUZX010000265.1 GCA_030592025.1 bacterium
CGAGGTCTACAGGGCCGCGGTCAAGGGCATGGCGAGCATCACATCGGAGATCGTGGAGAAGAACGGCTTCACCGGCGCCGACGTTGATCTTTTCGTGCCCCACCAGGCCAACATCCGCATCATCGAGGCGGCCCAGCGGCGGGTCGGCCTTGAGGACAGCCAGGTCGCCATCAACATCGACCGCTACGGCAACACGACCTCCGCGACCATCCCGACCTGCCTGCGCATGGCGGTGGACGAAGGGCGCATCTCCGAGGGCAGCCTGATCGTGATTTGCAGTTTCGGAGCCGGCTTCACCTGGGGCGCCAGCATCCTGCGCTGGACCGCTCCCTGAACCGCGCCTTGAACCCGAAGGCGGTGCGGATGAGCATGATCCAAGTCCAGGGACTGACCAAGCGCTACGGGACCACCCTGGCGCTCGACGGCCTTACCTTCGCCGTGGGCGCGGGTGAGGTCGTTGGTTTCCTGGGGCCCAACGGCGCCGGCAAGTCCACGGCCATGAAGATCCTCACAGGATCCCTGGCGCCCACCGGAGGCTCGGTGACCGTGGCCGGCCACGACCTGCTGGAAGACTCCCTGGCCGTGCGCCGCCGCGTGGGCTTCCTGCCCGAGCACGTGGCCCTCTACCCGGACCAGAGCGTCGACGCGATCCTCGACTTCGTGGCCGATCTCAAGGGTGTTCCCCGGGCGGAGCGCGCGGAGCACCTGGAGAGCATCGTCCGGGATACGGGCCTGACCGGCGTGGGTCACAAGCTGGCCGGCGCCCTGAGCCACGGCTACCGCAAGCGCCTGGGCCTGGCCCAGGCCCTCGTCGGCGACCCCGAGGTGCTCGTGCTCGATGAACCGACCAGCGGGCTGGATCCCCACCAGATCGTCGAGTTCCGCGAGTTGGTGCGGGGTTTTCGCGGCCGCCGCGCCGTCCTCCTGAGCAGCCATATCCTGACCGAAGTCGCGGCCGTCTGCGAACGGGTGCTCATCCTGGACAAGGGCCGCCTCGTGGGCGAGCGCAGCGCCGATGGCCTGGCGGCCGATGTCGGAGGTGAGGCCCGGGGCACGGTCATCCTGTCCTGGGACGGCGATCGCGACGGGGTGATCGAGGCCCTGCGCCGGGTGACCGGTGTCGACGTGGTGACGATCACCGACGACGGCGCCGAGGTGGCCATCGCCGGGAACCCGGTGGAGGTCAGACCCCGCCTCGTCGAATCGGTGCTGGCCGCGGGTGGCCGTCTCCAGAACATCCAGGACCGGGGCCCGAGTCTCGAGGACCTGTTCCTGCGACTGACCGGCGCCACGTCCGATGCCGACCTGCCGGACGACCGGGAGGAGAGGTCATGAGGCAGTTGCGCGCCGTCGCCCTGCGCGAGGTGGCGTCCTTCTTCCACGCCAACGTGGGGCCGGTGGTGCTCGTGGCGTTCCTGGCCGCGGTGGGCCTCTTCTTCACGATCCTGGTTTTCGCCTACAGCGACCTTTCGCTGACGGCCATGCAGAGCGTGCGCAGCGGCAACTACCTGAACCTGGCCGAGGGGCTCTTCCGCCCCCTCGTGGCCAACATGATCTTCTTCCTGCTGCTGCTGGTGCCGGCCATCACCATGCGCCTCTTCGCGCCGGAGTACAGTTCCGGCCGCTGGGACCTCGTGGCGAGCTGGCCCGTGCCCGACGTCACCTGGGTCCTGGGCAAATGGTTGGCGGCGGTGGGCGTGGCCGGGATTCTCGTCCTGGCCTCGGGAGCCTACTTCGGCGCGGTGTGGCTGCTGGGCAACCCCGAACCCGGTCCCCTCTTCGCGTCCTGGATCGGTCTTCTGCTCATTTCGGCCGCCCTGGCAGCCTGGGGTGTGTTGGCCTCGACGCTCTTTCGCCACCAGATCGTGGCCTACTTCCTGGCCTTCGCGATCTCGATGTTCCTGTTCATCGTGGGCGGGCTCGCCCCGTACCTGCCGGTGTGGGCCGGCCGCATCTGCCACGAGGTCTCATTCTTCTTCCACTTCGAACGTTTCAGCCAGGGTGTGCTGGACAGCCGGGACGTCCTCTTTTTCCTGGGCATGTCCGCCGTCCCCCTGACGGCCGCCGTCGCCGTCCTCGGGTCCCGCCGTCAACCGGCGGGGCGGCGCTTGCGCCATTGGCTCGCGACGCCGCTGGTCCTCGGCCTGGCCGTGGTCATCTACCTCCTGGGGCTGGCGGCCCCGGTGACGACGGACCTCACCGCGAACCGGCGCTACAGCCTGGCCCCCCAGACCCTGCAGGTGCTGGACGCCCTGCCGGCGCACCTGGCGTCCTCGGAGGAGCCTGCCGACGAGGTCCTCGTCTACGCATTCTACCAGCCGGGGGACCCCGCCCGCGTCGTGACCGAGACCCTGCTCAAGGCCTGCGCCCAGCGCACCCGTACTTTCAGGTACGAGGTGCGCGATCCGGAGGAGGAGCTGGAGCTCGTGCGCCGCTACGGCGTGAACGTCGCCCGTACGCTGGTGGTGACGGCCGGCGCACGTTTCAACTCGGTGCTCCAACCGGAAGAGAGCGCCCTCATCAACGCCGTCTACCGGGTGGCCACCGGGGCCCGCAAGAAGGTGCACCACGTCCTCGGCCACGGTGAGCACCTGCTGGACAGCGTGGCCATCAGCGGTTACGCGAATTATGCCGAGACCCTGCTGACCCAGGGTTACGATCTTGACGTGCTGCAGCTGCCCGTGACCGGCACGGTGCCGGCGGATGCCGGCATCGTGGTCATCGCCGGCCCGCGCACCGACCCGGGACCCGACGGACTGGCCGCCCTGGAGGCCCATCTCCACCGGGGCGGTTCCCTGCTGATCCTGTGCGACCCGCCGACGCCCCCGGCCTGGACGGCATGGCTGGCCCATTGGCGGATCGGCCTCACGGGGGACGTCATCGTCTCGGCGGAGCGGGCGGCGACCGAGTACGGCGTGAAGGCCCGCACCGTGGTGGTCAGCGACGGGTACGACGATCACGAGATCGCGGCCCCCCTCAAGGGCGTGGTCACGATCTTCCCCATGGCCCAGCCCCTGGTCAACGTGGGCGAGCCGGACAGCCTCGTGGCCGGCCGCGTCCTGCTGCGCACGAGCCAGCTGACCTGGGCCGAACGGGATCCCGACACACGGTTCTCGGGGGTGGCGCGGTTCGAACCGGACACCGACCAGGCCGGCCCCCTGGATCTGGCCTACGTCCTGGAACTGCATCTGAACCGGGAGGGGGGCCCCCCGGGGCGCATGGTGGTGGTGGGCAATTCCGAGTTCCTGAACAACGCCAACCTGAATCTGGGCGGCAACCGCGACCTGCTCCTCAACGCCATGGGCTGGCTGGGGCGGGAGGAGGACCTCATCGCCCTGCGCGGCCGGGATCCGCTGCATCAGCCCGTCGTCCTGAGTGATCTCGAAAAACAGGTCCTGGGCTGGGGCTCCCTGGTGGGCTGGCCCCTGTTCGTGGGGTCGTTGGCCCTGGGCGTCATGTTGCGCCACCGGCGCCGGGGAGGAGCGTGATGGGGAGCTTGATGCGCAGGACCCTGGTTCTGGCGGCGGTGCTTATCGCGGGTGTGATCGCGGTCGTGGTGCTGCAGCGTGGCGGCGACGACGACGACCTGACCCTGGGTGGCCCCCTGCTGACCATCGATCTGGGGGAGGCCGAGGCCCTGGTGATTTCCCGTGGCGGCCTCCAGTGGCGTCTGGAGCGCCACGGGGGGATCGACTGGTCCCTGCGCGGGGCCTTCGTGGACTGGGTCGACCCCGTGCGTCTGGGCAGGACCCTCGTCACGGTGGGCGCGGCCAAGGGCGGGCGGGTGCTGGTCGGCACCGAGCCCGAGGACCGGCGCTACGAATTCAACGGACCCGAGGGAGTGCGCCTGCTGGTCCGGTCCGGCGACCGGGAGGACCGCCTGGCCCTGGGGGCCACCAACCCGGTCAGCGGCCACGTGTACGCCTCGGGGGTCGGCCGCAGTGCCTGCTTCCCCGTCGAGGTGCATATCCGGGACCTCATCGCCGGTCTGCCCCAACAGGTACGGCTGAACTCGTTGCTGCCGGAGACCGCCCTGGAGGACCTCACCGAGCTGGTCCTGGACCGGGGCCGACGTCGGGATGTGTTCGTGTTCGACGACGGCTCGTGGTGGCTGACGACGTCAGGCCTCGACGACCGGCGTCTACCGCGGCTGTCCAGGGACTACCAGGCCCACTACGACGAC